>NZ_JBBBEM010000030.1:0-191232 GCF_037154035.1 Kineococcus sp. G2
GTGACGGCGCGACGAACCCCCGCCCGGGGCACCCGGGCGGGGGTTCGTCGCGTTCACCCGCCGGCCCGGCCGGTGGCCGGGTTCGGCAGGGGTTGCTCAGCCGTGCTCGACGGCGCGGCGCGCGTCGGGGTTCAGCACGCCCCAGGCGATGAACTCGTCGCACAGGGTGGTGGCCGGCACGTCGTAGATGACGGCCAGGGTGCGCAGGTCGTCGGCGCGGATGCTCAGCACCCGGCCGTTGTAGTCGCCGCGCTGGGACTGGATGGTCTTCGCGTAGCGGTCGAGGGGCCCGGCCTTCTCGGCGGGCACCTCCTGGAGCCGCTCGAGGTCGAGCACGAGCCGCGCGGGCGGCTCGGTGCTGCCCTGCGGGGCGCCTTCGGGGAGGAGGGCCGAGACCGGGACCCCGTAGAAGTCCGCGAGCTCGGCGAGCCGCTGGACGGTCACCGCACGGTCGCCGCGCTCGTAGGAGCCGACGACGACGGCCTTCCACCGTCCCTCGGACTTCTCTTCGACGCCGTGCAGGGACAGCCCCTGTTGGGTACGGATCGCGCGGAGGCGCGATCCGAGTGCGCGGGAGTAGTCCGATGCCATACGAGAATGCTCACGGAGCGTGAACACCTTCGTCAAGCTGACCCGCCGTCTCCTGGGCCTGTCCAGGGACTTTCCACTCTCTCGGCACCAAGTTCATTACTCCGTGTGAGCGTTTGACCTCACAACGACAGTGCGGGTGGGCGGGTCCGCGGCCCCGCACCGGCCGCAGGGGCGCACGCGCGCCACCTGTAGGGTGGCGCTGACCGCGGCCCGCTCCGGCGCGCCGCGCCAGACGTCCTTTAAGGATCCGTCCCGTGAGGCGGGGAAGGAGGTCGGTGGTGACTGCTGCCCGGCGTGTCCTGCTCGAAGGAGCGGACGTCCAGCGGGCGCTGACGCGCATCGCCCACGAGCTGCTCGAGGCCAACAAGGGGGCCGCGGACCTGGTGCTGCTGGGGATCCCGCGGCGCGGGGTGCCCCTGGCGCGGCGCCTGGCCGCCCGCATCGCCGAGGTCGAGGGCGTCGAGGTCCCCGTCGGCTCGCTCGACGTGACCATGTACCGCGACGACCTGCGCCGCCACCCCACCCGCACCCTGCTGCCCACCGAGCTGCCCGCCGGCGGCGTCGACGACAGGGTCGTCGTGCTGGTGGACGACGTCCTCTTCTCCGGCCGCACCGTGCGCGCCGCCCTCGACGCCCTGAACGACCTGGGACGCCCCCGCGCCGTGCGCCTGGCCGTCCTCGTCGACCGCGGCCACCGCGAGCTGCCCGTGCGCGCCGACCACGTCGGGCGCAACCTGCCCACCTCCTCCGCCGAGCGCGTCGGGGTCCTGCTCACCGAGACCGACGGGCGCGACGCCGTCGAGATCAGCACCCCCGGCGCGGCCGGGTCGGGGGGTGCGCCGTGATGCGCCACCTGCTGTCCGCGGCCGACCTCGACCGCGACGCCGCCGTGCGGGTCCTCGACGTCGCCGAGCAGATGGCGCTCACCCAGCGCCGCGAGATCAAGAAGCTGCCCACCCTGCGCGGGCGCACCGTGGTCAACCTCTTCTTCGAGGACTCCACCCGCACCCGCACCTCCTTCGAGGCCGCCGCCAAGCGCCTGTCGGCGGACGTCATCAACTTCTCCGCCAAGGGCTCCAGCGTCTCCAAGGGCGAGTCCCTGAAGGACACCGCGCTGACCCTGCAGGCCATGGGGGCCGACGCGGTCGTCGTGCGGCACCCCGCCTCCGGCGCCCCGCACCGCCTGGCGCACGCCGGCTGGACCCGCGGCGCCGTCGTCAACGCCGGCGACGGCACCCACGAGCACCCCACCCAGGCCCTCCTGGACGCCTACACGGTGCGCCGGCACCTGCGCCCCGGCCCGGGCGGCGCCGGGCTCGGCGAGGACCTCGCCGGCGTGCACGTCACGGTCGTCGGCGACGTCCTGCACTCGCGGGTCGCCCGCTCCAACGTGCTGCTGCTGCACACCCTGGGCGCCCGCGTCACCCTCGTCGCCCCGCCCACCCTGCTGCCCGTGGGCGTGGGCACCTGGCCGTGCGCGGCCTCCCACGACCTCGACGACGCGCTGCGCTCCGGCGCGCCGGACGCGGTGATGATGCTGCGCGTGCAGGCCGAGCGGATGACGACCGGCGGGGGAGGCTTCTTCCCCTCCGCCCGCGAGTACAGCCGCCGCTACGGACTGGACCGCCGTCGCGCCGCCCTGCTGCCCGACCACGCCCTCGTCATGCACCCCGGCCCGATGAACCGCGGGCTGGAGATCTCCGCCGACGCCGCCGACAGCGCCCGCTCCACGATCGTGGAGCAGGTCGGCAACGGCGTCGCGGTGCGCATGGCCGTGCTCTACCTGCTGCTGGCCGGCGAGGCGCCGGACGGCCGGACCGACGGAGGCGACTCGTGAGCTGCACCCTCATCACCGGAGCGCGCCCCCTGGGCGGCGAGCCCACCGACCTGCTGCTGCGCGACGGCACCGTCGCCGAGGTCGGCACCGGCCTGGCCGCCCCCGAGGGTGCCGACGTCGTGGACGCCACCGGCCTGATCGCCCTGCCCGGCCTGGTGGACCTGCACACCCACCTGCGCGAACCCGGCCGCGAGGACGCCGAGACCGTGGAGTCCGGCACCCGCGCCGCCGCCGCCGGCGGCTACACCGCCGTCTTCGCCATGGCCAACACCTTCCCCGTCGCCGACACCGCCGGCGTCGTCGAGCAGGTGCAGCGCCTGGGGGAGGAGGCCGGCTGGGTCCAGGTGCGGCCCGTCGGCGCCGTCACCACCGGGCTGGCCGGGCAGCAGCTCGCCGAGCTGGGCGCCATGGCCGACTCCGCCGCGGCCGTGCGCGTCTTCTCCGACGACGGCCACTGCGTCTCCGACGCCGTCCTGATGCGCCGGGCGCTGGAGTACGTGCGCGCCTTCGACGGCGTCATCGCCCAGCACGCCCAGGAACCGCGCCTGACCGAGGGCGCGCAGATGAACGAGGGCGTCGTCTCCTCCGTCCTGGGCCTGCGCGGCTGGCCCAGCGTCGCGGAGGAGGCGGTGATCGCCCGCGACGTGCTGCTGGCCGAGCACGTCGGCTCCCGGCTGCACGTGTGCCACCTGTCCACCGCCGGCTCCGTGGAGATCGTCCGCTGGGCCAAGGCCCGCGGCGTGCAGGTCACCGCCGAGGTCACCCCGCACCACCTGCTGCTCACCGACGAGCTGGTGCGCGGCTACGACCCCGTCTACAAGGTGAACCCGCCGCTGCGCACGCGGGCCGACGTGGAGGCCGTGCGCGAGGGCCTGGCCGACGGCACCATCGACGTCGTCGCCACCGACCACGCCCCGCACCCGGTGGAGGCCAAGGACTGCGAGTGGGCCGCCGCCGCCATGGGCATGACCGGCCTGGAGACCGCCCTGCCGGTCGTGCAGGCCACCATGGTCGACACCGGCCTGCTCACCTGGGCCGAGGTCGCCGACCGGATGTCCACCGCGCCGGCGCGCATCGGCCGCCTCACCGGGCAGGGCGAACCGCTGGCCGCCGGCAGCACCGCCAACCTGGTGCTCGTCGACCCCGCCGCCCGCTGGACGGTCGACCCCACCGCGATGGCCACCGCCGGGCGCAACTCGCCGTTCCGCGGCACCGAATTGCCCGGCCGGGTCGTGGCCACGTTCTTCCGCGGGCGGCCCACCGTGCTCGACGGGCGACCGGTGCACCGCGACGGGCGGGGGGCGACGCCGTGAAGATCGTCTGGACCATCCTCCTGCTCATCGCCCTGCTGCTGCTGTGGCGCATGATGTTCACCGGCTACCGCGGACGTGCGCTGCGGCAGAAGACCCTGCCGCGCCCGATCGGCTCCAAGGACTGGCAGGGCCTGCGCGACGCGGTCGAGGGGATCTACGTGTCCACCACGGACGCGGAGAACTCCCTGGACCGCATCGCCGCCCACGGCCTGGGCACCCGCAGCGCCGTCGCCGTCGGCTTCGTCGACGAGGGCGTCGGGTTCCTGCGGCAGGGCGCCCGCTCGTTCGTGGTGCCCACCGCGGACATCGTCGGCGTCGGGCACGGACCCGGCATGGTCGGCAAGTGGATGGGCCGCGGAGACGGCCTGGTGATCCTGCGCTGGCGGCTGGGGGACCGCGTCGTCGACACCGGCGTCAAGCCCCGCCACCCCGAACAGGGGGCGCGGTTCGCCGAACAGGTGGAGGAGCTCGTGCGCGCAGCGCGCCGGGGCGAGGACAACGGAGGTGCTCAGTGACCACGACGGACAGGCAGGAGCGGGGGACGCGCGTCCCCGCGGTCCTCGTGCTCGAGGACGGACGCACCTTCCGCGGCCGCGCCTACGGCCGCGTCGGCGAGACCGTCGGCGAGGCGGTGTTCTCCACCGGCATGACCGGGTACCAGGAGACCCTCACCGACCCCAGCTACCACCGCCAGGTCGTCGTCATGACCGCCCCGCACGTCGGCAACACCGGCTACAACGACGAGGACCAGGAGTCCTCGCGCATCTGGGTCGCCGGCTACGTCGTGCGCGACCCCGCCCGCGTGCCCTCGAACTGGCGCTCGCAGCGCTCCCTGGAGCAGGAGCTGGACGCCCAGGGAGTCGTCGGCATCTCCGGCGTCGACACCCGCGCCCTGACCCGGCACCTGCGCGAGCGCGGCGCCATGAAGGTCGGCGTCTTCTCCGGCGAGGCGGCGCAGCGCCCCGAGGCGGAACTGCTGCGCGCCGTGCACGAGGCCCCGGACATGGTCGGCACCGACCTCGCCTCCCTCGTCAGCACCCCCGAGCCGTACACGGTGCCGGCCCTCGGCGAGCGGCGCTTCACGGTGGCCGCGGTGGACCTCGGCATCAAGTCGATGACCCCGCAGCGCCTGGCCGAGCGCGGCGTGGAGGTCACCGTGCTGCCCTCCACCGCCTCGCTGGAGCAGGTGCTCACCTCCGGCCCCGACGGCGGCGCCCCCGACGGGGTGTTCTTCTCCAACGGCCCCGGCGACCCCGCCGCGGCCACCCACGAGATCGAGGTCCTGCAGGGCGTGCTCGAGCGCCGCATCCCGTTCTTCGGGATCTGCTACGGCAACCAGCTCCTCGGCCGCGCCCTCGGGTACGGCACGTACAAGCTCAAGTACGGCCACCGCGGCATCAACCAGCCCGTGATGGACCTGGCCACCCGCAAGGTCGAGGTGACCGCCCACAACCACGGCTTCGCCGTGGACGGGAAGGCCGGCGAGGTCCGCGACACCCCGTACGGCCGCGCCGAGGTCAGCCACGTCGGCCTCAACGACGGCGTCGTGGAGGGCCTGCGCTGCCTGGACGCGCCCGCGTTCAGCGTGCAGTACCACCCCGAGGCCGCCGCCGGCCCGCACGACGCCTCCTACCTGTTCGACCGGTTCCTCGCCCTCATGGAGGGCGTGCCCGCCGCGCAGCTCGTGGACGACACGGGCGTCGCGGACACCACCGAGAACCCCGCCGCCACCGGCGCCACCGAGAAGGACGCCTGATGCCCCGCCGCACCGACATCTCCTCGGTCCTCGTGATCGGGTCCGGCCCGATCGTCATCGGCCAGGCCGCGGAGTTCGACTACTCCGGCACCCAGGCGTGCCGGGTGCTCAAGGCCGAGGGCCTGCGCGTGGTCCTGGTCAACTCCAACCCCGCCACGATCATGACGGACCCGGAGATGGCCGACGCCACCTACGTCGAGCCCATCACCCCCGCCACCGTCGAGGCGATCATCGAGCGGGAGAAGCCCGACGCGCTGCTGGCCACCCTCGGCGGGCAGACCGCGCTGAACACCGCCATCGCGCTGTTCGAGTCCGGTGTGCTGGACAAGCACGGCGTGGAGCTCATCGGCGCCGACGTCGACGCCATCAAGCTCGGTGAGGACCGGCTGCTGTTCAAGGGGGTCGTGGAGCGCTGCGGCGCCGAGTCCGCCCGCAGCCACCTGTGCCACTCCATGGACGAGGTGCTCACCGCCGCGGCCGACCTCGGCTACCCGGTCGTGGTGCGCCCCAGCTTCACCATGGGCGGCCTCGGCTCCGGCTTCGCGTACGACGAGGAGGACCTGCGCCGCATCGCCGGGCAGGGCCTGCACCACTCCCCGGTCACCGAGGTCCTCCTGGAGGAGTCCATCCTCGGCTGGAAGGAGTACGAGCTGGAGCTCATGCGCGACCGCGCCGACAACGTCGTGGTCGTCTGCTCCATCGAGAACTTCGACCCCATGGGCGTGCACACCGGCGACTCCATCACCGTCGCCCCCGCCATGACGCTGACCGACCGCGAGTACCAGCGCATGCGCGACATCGGCATCGCCGTCATCCGCGAGGTCGGCGTGGACACCGGCGGCTGCAACATCCAGTTCGCCGTCAACCCCGACGACGGGCGCATCATCGTCATCGAGATGAACCCGCGCGTCTCGCGCTCGTCCGCCCTGGCCTCGAAGGCCACCGGGTTCCCCATCGCGAAGATCGCCGCCCGCCTGGCCGTGGGCTACACCCTCGACGAGATCCCCAACGACATCACCCGCTCCACGCCCGCCAGCTTCGAGCCGACGCTGGACTACGTGGTCGTCAAGGTGCCGCGGTTCGCGTTCGAGAAGTTCCCCGCCGCGGACCCCACCCTGACGACGACGATGAAGAGCGTCGGCGAGGCCATGGCCCTGGGCCGCAACTTCACCGAGGCGCTGCAGAAGGCGCTGCGCAGCACCGAGAAGCGCGGGGCGGCGTTCAGCTGGGCCGGCGACCCCGGGGACCTGCGCGACCTGCTGCGGCGCGTGAAGCAGCCCACCGACGAGCGCATCGGCCTCGTCATGCGCGCGATCCGCGCCGGTGCCACGCCCGAGGAGCTGTTCGAGGCCACCCGCATCGACCCGTGGTTCCTCGACCAGCTGTTCCTCCTCGACGAGATCGCCGTGGAGGTCCGCGAGGCCGACGAGCTCACCGCCGACCTGCTGCGCCACGCCAAGCGGCACGGGTTCTCCGACGTCCAGATCGGCGAGCTGCGGCACATGGACGAGGCCGTCGTGCGCGGCGTGCGGCACGCGCTGGGCGTGCGGCCCGTCTACAAGACCGTCGACACCTGCGCCGCGGAGTTCGCCGCCGCGACGCCGTACCACTACTCCAGCTACGACGAGGAGGACGAGACCCGCCCGCGCACCAGGCCGGCGATCGTCATCCTCGGCTCCGGCCCCAACCGCATCGGGCAGGGAGTGGAGTTCGACTACTCCTGCGTGCACGCCAGCTTCGCGCTGCGCGAGGCCGGGTTCGAGACCGTCATGGTCAACTGCAACCCCGAGACGGTCTCCACCGACTACGACACCTCCGACCGGCTGTACTTCGAGCCGCTCACCCTCGAGGACGTCCTGGAGGTCGTGCACGCCGAGACGCGCTGCGGCCCCGTCGCCGGCGTCATCGTCCAGCTCGGCGGGCAGACCCCGCTGGGTCTGGCGGCGAAGCTGGAGGAGGCCGGCGTCCCGATCATCGGCACCTCCCCGGCCGCCATCGACCTCGCCGAGGAGCGCGGCGCGTTCGGCCGCGTCCTGGAGCAGGCCGGGCTGGTCGCCCCCAAGCACGGCACCGCCGCCTCCTTCCCGGAGGCCAGGGCCATCGCCTCCGGCATCGGCTACCCCGTGCTCGTGCGCCCCAGCTACGTCCTCGGCGGGCGCGGGATGCAGATCGTCTACGACGAGGCGTCCCTGGAGGAGTACATGGCCACCGCCACCGAGGTCTCCCCGGAACGGCCGGTGCTCGTGGACCGCTTCCTCGACGACGCGATCGAGATCGACGTCGACGCCCTGTTCGACGGGGAGGACACCTACCTCGGCGGGATCATGGAGCACATCGAGGAGGCCGGCATCCACTCCGGCGACTCCGCGTGCGTCATCCCCCCGGCCACCCTGGGCCGCGCCGAGCTGGAGCGGGTGCGCCGCGCCACCGAGGCCATCGCCCGCGGCGTGGGCGTGCGCGGCCTGCTCAACGTGCAGTTCGCCCTCGCCGCCGGCGTGCTGTACGTGCTGGAGGCCAACCCGCGCGCCTCGCGCACCGTGCCGTTCGTCTCCAAGGCCACCGGTGTGCCGCTGGCCAAGGCCGCCGCCCGGCTCATGGCCGGCACCCCCATCCGCGAGCTGCGCGCCGAGGGCCTGCTGCCCGCGCGAGGCGACGGGGGAGTGCTGCCGCCGCAGGCGCCGGTGTCGGTGAAGGAGGCCGTGCTGCCCTTCGCCCGGTTCCGCACCGCCGCCGGGCACGTCGTGGACTCCCTGCTGGGGCCGGAGATGCGCTCCACCGGCGAGGTCATGGGCATCGACGTGGACTTCCCGACCGCGTTCGGCAAGGCCCAGACCGCCGCCTACGGCGGGCTGCCCGCCTCCGGGACCGTCTTCATCTCGGTCGCCGACCGCGACAAGCGGGCGATGATCTTCCCCGTGAAGCGCCTGGCCGACCTCGGGTTCACCCTGCTGGCCACCGAGGGCACCGCCGACGTGCTGCGCCGCAACGGCATCGCCTCCACCGTGGTGCGCAAGCACTCCGAGGGCACCGGCGAGCACGGCGAGCTGACGATCGTGGGGCAGATCGCCGCCGGCCAGGTCGCGATGGTCGTCAACACCCCCTCGGGCAACCAGGCCCGCGCCGACGGCTACGAGATCCGCGCCGCCTCCACCGCGGTCGGTGCGCCCATCATCACCACGGTGCAGGAGCTGGCCGCCGCGGTGCAGGCCATCGAGGCGCTGCGGGCCGGGCAGGGCACCTCGGTGGCGCCGCTGCAGGAGCACACCGCGAGGCTGGCCGCCGCCTGGGACGGGTTCCGCGCGTGAGCGGTGCCGCGGCGGCCGGGGTCGCGGCGGGGGAGCGCTTCGGCGCCCGCCTCGCCGCGGCCGTCGCCGAGCACGGCCCCCTGTGCGTCGGGATCGACCCCCACGCCCCGCTGCTGGCGGCGTGGGGGCTCGACGACGACGCCGCCGGCGTGGAGCGCTTCGCCCGCACCGTCGTCGAGGCGCTCGCCGGCCGGGTCGCCGCGGTCAAGCCGCAGGTGGCGTTCTTCGAGCGGCACGGCTCGTGCGGCGTCGCGGCGCTGGAGCGGGTCGTCGCCGACGCCCGCGACGCGGGGCTGCTGACGGTGGTCGACGCCAAGCGCGGCGACATCGGCTCCACGATGGCCGCCTACGCCGACGCGTTCGCCGGCGACTCCCCGCTGGCCGGGGACGCCGTGACCGCCTCCCCGTACCTGGGGTTCGGTTCGCTGCAGCCGCTGCTGGACGTGGCCGCCGAGCACGGCCGCGGCGTGTTCGTCCTGGCGCTGACCTCCAACCCCGAGGGCCCCGGCGTGCAGCACGCGCGCGGCGCCGACGGGCGCTCGGTGGCGCGCGCGGTCGCCGAGGCCGCCGCCGCGGAGAACGCCGGCGTGCCGCCGATGGGGGACGTCGGCCTCGTCGTCGGCGCCACCGTGGGCGCCGCCGTGCGCGACCTCGGCATCGACCTGGCCGCTGTCAACGGGCCGCTCCTGGCGCCGGGAGTGGGGGCCCAGGGCGCCACCGCCGAGGACCTGCGCACCGTCTTCGGCGACGCCCGCCGGTACGTGCTGGCCGCCAGCTCGAGGGAGGTGCTGGCCGCCGGCCCGGACCCGACCGCGCTGCGCGAGGCGGCGCGGCGCTCGGCCGAGGCGGTGCGCACCGCGCTGGCCGACGGCTGACGGTGATCGGTGGTGCCCCCGTCGGCCGCCCGCCCGCTGATTCGATGTAACTTCTGCTTATCGCGGGTAATATTGATCAAAAACCAGAAGCTCCGTCCGCTGCGCGGAACAGCAGTCAGGCACCACCCGTCCCCGGTGACCCGTGCACCAGCACCAGGACGAGGCCTCCGACGCCCAGCACCGTGCAGGCGCCGGCCGTCAGGGCCAGCAGGCCGCCCGCGACCCCGGTGTCGTCCAGGTCCCCTTCGCGCAGCAGGCGGGAGGTCTGACGCCGGGAACGGCGCAGGGCCAGCACGTGCACCGCGACGCCGACGCCGATCCCGGCCAGCGCCAGAGCCACGGCGCCCGGTCCCAGCGCAGGCGGCAGCAGGCGGGCGGCGGCCAGCGAGACGACGACGAGCGAGAGCGCGGTGCGGCGCCAGGCCAGGGCGGTGCGCTCGGGCTGCAGGCCCGGGTCGAAGACGGCGGGCCGGGGGCCGTGCGGCGTCCGTGCACCGGGAACGGCGGCCGGGTCACCGTGGGCGGGGCCGGTCACCGCAGCAGCACCCCCAGCAGCACGAGCACCCCGGCTGCGGCGGTGCCGGCGGCCAGCGGCGCAGCCAGCGCGGGAGCGGCCAGCGGCCGACCGAGGCGCATGGCGCGCTCGTCGCGCGCCCAGCCGCGCCACGCCTGCAGCGGAGCGGTCAGGCCCAGCACGATGAGCAGGACGGAGGCGGCCAGGCGCAGCTGCGGCTGCAGGGGCAGCGCCAGCCCCTCCAGCGCGACACCGGCCGCGAGCAGGGCCAGCGAGGTGCGGATCCACGCCAGGAACGTGCGCTCGTTGGCCAGGGAGAAGCGCGGGTCCGGTTCGGTGCCGTGCTCGTACACCGAGGCGGGGAAGCGGGAGCGGCGCCGTCGCTGAACCATCGGGCCCCCTCCTGCGGTGCGGTCGCGCCGATGCTACGGACCGGTGCGCTTCCCAGCCGCCCCGGGGACGGGTGGTGCGCTCCCGCGCTGGGGCGGGCGCGGTTAGGGTCGCCTCCCGTGACCCCCTCGCGCCGGCTGCTGGCCGACGTCCTGCGCCGCCGCCGGCGCCCCGCCCTCGTCGGGTGCCTGGCCTCCACCGTGCACCAGACGTGCGAGGCGCTCGTGCCCGTCGCCATCGGCCTGGTCGTCGCCCGCGCCGTCGCCACCGGCGACACCACCGCGATCGCGTGGTCGGTGGCCGGGGTGCTGGCCCTGTTCGCCGTGCTCACCACCGCCGGCGCCTACGCGTTCTGGACGATCGAGGGTGCCCAGCTGCGCGAGGCGCACCACCTGCGGGTGGCGGTCCTGCGCGCGGTCCTGCACCGCCCGCCGACGGCCCCGGAGCTGCGCGACGGCGACGTCCTCAGCGTCGCCACCTCCGACACCCGCCACACCGGCGCGGTCCTCGCCCTGCTGGGGTACCTCATCTCCGCCAGCGTCGGGATGGCCGTCTCCGCGGTGGTGCTGCTGCGCGTGGACGCCCTGCTGGGGCTGGGGCTGCTGGTGGCGGTGCCGCTGCTCGTCCTGGGCCTGCAGCGCCTGGCGCCGCGGCTGGAGCGGCGCGTGCGCACCCGGCAGGAGGCCGCGGGGCTCGCGGCGGCCACCGCCGCCGACCTGCTCGCCGGGCTGCGCCCGCTGCGCGGCTTCGGCGGCGTGCCCGAGGCGGTGTGCCGCTACCGCACCGCGAGCCGGACCTCCCGGGACGCGGCGGTCGGCGCCGCCGGCGCCACGGCCGCGGTCGTCGGCGCCGGCACGCTGGCCACCGGCCTGCTGCTGCTGGGCACCGCCGCGGCAGCCACGGCGCTGGCCGTGCGCGGGCGCATCGGCATCGGCGAGCTCGTCACGGTCGTCGGTGCCGCCGCGTTCCTCGCGGACCCGGTGCGCACCATCACCTCCTGCGTGCAGGGCCTGGCCGTCAGCCGCGCCAGCGCCGCGCGCGTGGCCGCCCTGCTCGCCGACGGGCCCGGCGACGTCCCGGGACCGCGCACCGCGACCGGCACCGGGGAACCCGCCGCGCCGGGCCCGGCCGCCCCGCTGGTGCTGGAGGGCGTCAGCGCCGGCCCGCTGCGCGGACTGGGCCTGACGGCCGCCCCCGGCGAGCTGCTCGGCGTGGTCACCACGGACACCGCGCTGGCCGACGCCCTCACCGGTGTGCTGGGCGGTCGGCGCACCCCCGAGGAGGGCACCGTGCGCCTGGGCGGGCTCGACCCCGCCCGCGACCCGGCCACCGCCGGCAGGCTGCTCGTCGAGCCGCACACCGTGCACCTGCTGGGCGGCACCCTGCGCGAGGCCCTGAGCACCGGCGCCCCCGGTGGTCGAGGTGGGCCCGGCGGGCGGGGACCGGCGCTGCTGGAGCGGGCGCTGACCGCCTCGGCCGCCGACGAGGTCGTGCGCACCCGCCCCGCCGGGCTGGACGCCGAGCTCCTCGAGCGCGGGGCGAACCTGTCCGGGGGGCAGCAGCAGCGCCTGGCGCTGGCCCGGGCGCTGGCCGCCGACCGGCCGGTGCTCGTCCTGCGCGACCCCACCACCGCCCTGGACGCCCTCACCGAGGACGCCGTCGCCGCGGGCCTGCGCACCCTGCGCCACGACCCGGGCGGCCCCGGGGACCGCACCACCGTGGTGCTGACGACCTCCCCGCTGCTGCTGGCGCGCTGCGACCGCGTCGTGCTGCTCACCCCGGCCGCCCCCCGCACCGGCGCCCTCAGCGGCACCCACGCCGAGCTGCTGGCCGAGCCCGCCTACGCGGCGGCGGTGCTGCGGTGAGCGCCGCTCCCGGCGCCGGCGCCGCGCTGCCCGTCGCGACCGCCCGGCGCACCGGCGCCGTCCTGGTGGCCGCCGCGCGCGCCCACCGGCGCACCCTCGTCCTCGCGCTGGTCACCACCACCGTCGCCAGCGCCGGCCTGGTCCTGGTGCCGCTGCTGCTCGGGCGCGTCGTCGACGCCGTCACCGTCGACCTCGGCGTCGCAGGGGGAGCGGGGCGGCAGGGGCGGTTGTGGCTGCTGTTCGGCCTGCTCGCCGCGGCAGCCGCCGGCACCGCGGTCTTCGCCGCCCTCGCCCGGGCGCAGAGCGAGCGCCTGGGCGTGGAGGTCGCCGCCGACCTGCGCGAGCAGGTCGTGGACCGGTCCCTGCGCATGGACGCCGAGCGCCTCGAGCGCGCCGGCGGCGGCGACGTCGCCTCGCGAGTGACCGAGGACGTGGAGCTGTTCACCTCCTCCACCGAGCTGGTCGCCACCGTGCTGACGTCCCTGGTGACCGTCGTGCTCGCCGCGGCCGGCTTCGCCGCCCTGGACTGGCGCCTCGCCCTGGCGTTCTGCACCGTCTTCCCCGTCTACGCGCTCGCGCTGCGCAGCTACCTGCCGCGCGCGGCCCCCCTGTACGCGCGCGAGCGCGCCGTGGCGGCCGAGCGCTCCCGGGTGGTGCTGGAGTCGCTGCACGGCGTGCGCACCGTGCAGGCGTACGGCGCCCAGGACCAGCAGACCGCCCGCGTCGGGGTGGCCTCCGAGCGCGGGGTCGGTGCCGCGCTGGACGCGCTGCGCACCTTCACCCGGCTGTCGGTGTCCATGAACGCGGCCGAGGCGATCGGCCTGTCGGCGCTGCTGCTCACCGGTTTCCACCTCGTGCGCGCCGGTGCCGTCAGCGTCGGCGACGTCACCGCCGCGGCCCTGCTGTTCCACCGCCTCTTCGGCCCGCTGGGCGTGCTGCTGCTCAGCTTCGACGACGTCCAGCGCGCCGGCGCCGCCCTGGCCCGCCTCGTCGGCGTCGCCGACACCGAGCCGCCGCCCGTGCAGCCGCGCCGGGACGTCCGCCACCCCGCGGCGCTGAGGGCGCAGGGCCTGGTCCACGCCTACGCGCAGGGCGCGCCCGTGCTGCAAGGCGTCGACCTGGAGGTGCCCGCCGGCGGCACCCTGGCGGTGGTGGGGGAGTCCGGTGCCGGCAAGTCCACGCTGGCGGCCCTGCTCGGCGGGGTGCTGGCGCCGGCCGGCGGGCGCGTCCTGCTGGACGGGGTGGACCTGGCGCTGCTGGACCCGCAGCAGGTGCGCGAGCACGTGGCCGTGGTCACCCAGGAGGCGCACGTGTTCACCGGCACCCTGCGCGAGGACCTCACCCTGGCCGTTCCCGCCGCCGGCGACGCCGAGCTGGTGGCGGCGCTGGACGCCGTGGGCGCCGGCGCCTGGGCCGCCGCGCTGCCGCACGGGCTGGACACCCGCGTCGGCGCCGGGGCGCACCCGCTGACCGCCGCGCAGGAGCAGCAGCTCGCGCTGGCCCGGGTCGTGCTGCGCGACCCGGCGCTGGTGGTGCTGGACGAGGCCACCGCGGAGGCCGGCAGCGCCGGTGCGCGCGAGCTGGAGGACGCGGCCCGCGCCGTCCTGACCGGTCGCACCGCCGTGGTGGTGGCGCACCGCCTCACCCAGGCGCGCACCTGCGACCGCATCGCGGTGCTGGAGCGCGGCCGGCTGGTGGAGCTGGGCACCCACGAGGAGCTGGTCGCCGCCGCCGGGCGCTACGCGCGGCTGTGGCGCACGTGGAGCGCGAGCGGTTCCGCGGCCGAGGCGGTGGGGAACCCGCGCGTCACCTGACGTTCACCTGCGGCGGTGCCCGTGCGAGGCGTCCCGTCGCCGGGGGCGGTTAGCTTCTGCGGGTCCGTGTGCCCGTCCGGAAGGATCCCCCGTGCTCCACCGCTCCCGCGCGACGCGCCTGACCGGCGGCTGCGCCGCCCTCGGTGTCGCCGGCGCCGCGCTCACCGCGCTCGGTCTGCCCGCCGCCTCCGCCGCGGAGCCGACCGCTGCGTTCGTCTCCGAGATCCACTACGACAACGATGGCGACGACACCGGGGAGTTCGTCGAGGTGCAGCTGCCCGCCGGCACCAGCTCGGCGGGGCTGTCGATCGTCGCCTACAACGGCAACCGCGGCACGCAGTACGGCGCGCGCGCTCTGCCGTCCGTCACCGCTCCTGCCGACGGCCCGGCCGTCGCCGTCGTCGAGTTCCCCGGCCTGCAGAACGGCGCGCCGGACGGCATCGCCCTCGTGCGCGGCGACGAGGTGCTCGAGCTCCTCTCCTACGAGGGGACGTTCACCGCCGAGGACGGCCCCGCCGCCGGCCTGACGAGCACCGACATCGGTGTCAGCGAGGCCGGTGGCACACCGGCCGGGCAGTCGCTGCAGCGCGCCCACGACGCCGCCGCCGACGCACTGGTGTGGTCCGGCCCCGCGGTCGCCAGCCGCGGCGCGGTGAACGGTTCGCCCCCCACCGACCCCGCGCCGCCCGCACCGGGGGAGCCGGTCGAGATCGGCGCGGTCCAGGGCACCACGGGCACGAGCCCGTTGGTGGGGCAGCGCGTCACCGTCACCGGCGTGGTCGTCGGCGACACCCCGGGCCTGGACGGGTTCTACCTGCAGGACCGCGACGGCGACGGCGACGCCGCCACCTCCGACGGCGTCTTCGTCCTCAGCCCCGACGCCGCCGTCGACCTCGGCGACACCGTCACCGTGACCGGCGAGGCGCAGGAGCACTACGCGCAGACGCAGGTCTCCGCGCCCGGCGCCGTCACGGTCGTCACCGAGGGCGACGCCTCGGACCTGCCCGCCCCCGCCGCGCTGGACCTGCCCGCCGGCGACGACGCCCGCGAGCGCCACGAGGGGATGCTGGTGGCCCCGGCGGACACCCTCACCGTCAGCGAGGTGTACGCGCTGACGACCTACGGCGAGCTGACGCTGTCCGAGGGCGGGGTGCTCGTGCAGCCCACCGAGCTGGCCCGCCCCGGGGACGCCGCCGAGGCGATCGCCGCGCAGAACGACCGGCGCAGCATCGTCCTGGACGACGCGTCGACCGCCCGTCGCAGCACGGGCGACCGCCCGTACCTGAGCCCGGACAGCCCCGTGCGCGTCGGCGACGAGGTGACGTTCACCGAGCCGCTGGTGCTCGGGTACGGGTTCGGCGCGTGGCGCCTGCAGCCGGCCGACGGCAGCGCCGACGGCGTGTTCGCTGCGCAGGACACCCGCCCGGCCGCGCCCGAGGACGTCGGCGGCGACGTGCAGGTCGGTGCCTTCAACGTCCTGAACTACTTCCTCACCTTCGGCGGCGTCGGTCGCGGCGCCCCGGACCAGGCCGAGCTCGAGGAGCAGGCCGGCAAGATCGTGCCCGCGATCCGCGCGCTGGGCGCCGACGTCGTCACCCTCATGGAGATCGAGGACACCGACTCCACCGGCCTGACCCCCGGGAACGCCGACACGGCGCTCGCGGACCTCGTGCGGCGGCTGAACGCGGCCGCCGGGAGCGAGGAGTGGGCGTACGTGCCGATGCCGGACGAGCTGTACGCGGTGGACCGCGACGTCATCCGCAACGCGATCATCTACCGGGAGGACGTGGTGCAGCCCGTCGGGGACCCCGTCGGCCTGGTCGACGAGTCGGTGTGGTCCAACGCCCGTGAGCCGATCGCGCAGACGTTCGTCAAGGACGGCGACGCGTTCACCGTGGTGGCGAACCACTTCAAGTCCAAGGGCGGCGGGGACGACGCCAGCGGTGACAACACCGACACCGGGCAGGGCGCCTACAACGGCGACCGCGTCCGGCAGGCGCGCTCCCTGGCGGAGTTCCTGGAGCGGCTGCGCGAGCGCAGCGGCGACGCGGACGTGGTGGCGCTGGGCGACTTCAACGCCTACACCCAGGAGGACCCGATCGAGGTCCTGCGCGACGCGGGGCTGACCGACCTGGGCAGCGAGTTCGACGAGGGCCGCTACAGCTACGTCTTCGACGCGCTGTCCGGTTCCCTGGACCACGCGCTGGCCACCGCGGAGCTGACCGCGAAGGTGACGGACGCGACCCACTGGAACATCAACTCGGTGGAGTCCTTCGCCTACCAGTACGCCGGTGACCCGGCGCTGTACGCGGCGAACCCCTACCGCTCCAGCGACCACGACCCGATCGTGGTCGGCATCGACCTGGACGAGCGCTGCCAGGGCCTGGTGCCCACCATCCGCGGCACCGCCGGGAACGACGTGCTGAAGGGCACGAACGGCCGCGACGTCGTCGTGGGCCTGGGCGGGGACGACGTCATCACCGGCGGCAACGGCGAGGACGTCCTGTGCGGCGGCGCCGGTGACGACCGCCTCGCCGGCGGCAACGGCGACGACGCGCTGCTCGGCGGGTTCGGCGCGGACCGCCTCGCCGGCGACAACGGTGCCGACACCCTCGTCGGCGGCCCCGGCACCGACGCCCTGGACCAGGGGCGCGGCAAGGGCAGCGAGGAGCAGGGCGGCGCGGAGTCCTGATCCGGCGAACCCCCGGCCCCGGGGGGCGCGGCACTGCACCGGTGATCGGCAGCACGTCGGGCGGGTGGGTGGCCGTCGGGCCACCCACCCGCTCCGCCATCGGCTCGCCGGGGCGTGTCCGCGACGTGGAGCGGGAGTCGCCGCACAGCCCCGACCTGCCCCGTCGGGTCGGGGCGCGGACTCGCCGGCGCCCGACTCCCGTGCGGGATGAGCGCCGTCCTCCCTGCGAGCGGTGGACGGGTTCCTCAGCGCGTCGACCCGCCACCGATCACCTCGCGAGCTCGCGCCGGCAGCGCTGGACCCGTCGGAACGGTCAGCACCGGACGGGCCAGTCGCACCGCCAGGGCGTGCACCGTGGGGAACGGCAGCAGGTGTTCCACCGACAGGCCTTCGTCGGCCCGGCAGACCACCACGTCGGCGCGCGCCACCGCGCGGGTCGTCCCCTCGCCGCCGGTGCGGACCAGCTGCGACCGCCCGCCGGTGCGCGCCAGCTCAGGGCCAGGGCGGTCTCGTCCCAGCCGGCCGCCCACTCGTGCCCGGGCCCGCGCGCGCCCACCGTCAGCAGCCGCGCGCCGCGCGCAGCCGCCAGCACCGCCGGCAGCACCGGGCCCGGGGCGAGGGGCAGCACCGTCGCCGCCGCCGGGGCCGCTTCGCGCACCTCCTCCTGCGCGGCGTCCAGGAGCAGCCCCACGGCGGTGGTGCCGCCACCCGGCGCGGCCGGGGGCAGCACCACCACGTGCACGTCCGAACCGGTGCGCGCGGCGTCCAGCGCCCCCAGCCGCAGCGCCGCGGCGCTGTCGGGGGAGCCGTCGTGCACCACGACCACCGGGCGCGCGTCGTCCCGCGCCGCCGGGGACGACCGGCGGGGACCACCCAGCGGGGTGGTGCACCGGGTGTCGGGGCGCGGGGCGCCGCGTCGACGCGTGGGTGCTCGCCCGGTGCCTCGTCGCGGTGCGCTCCTGCGCGGGGTGTCCTGTCGCACGGTGCCCTCCCGGCCGCCTCGTCCTGTCCTCCCAGCACACCCCCGAGGCGCCGGTGGTCCCAGGGCCCTGGGTCCCGCTGTCGCCGGGGTGCCGCGCGCGGCACCCTGGGAGCACAACGGGCGAGGAGGCGGTGGACGTGAGCGGCGGCGACGGGGGTGTCGGCAGCGGGGGCGTCGGCGACGCGGGGGAGCGCTCGCGCGGCGCGGTGGTGGTGGGGGTGCAGGAGGCCGCCGAGTCCGCACCGGTGGTGCGCTGGGCCGCCGCCGAGGCCGCCCGTCGCGCGGTGCCGCTGCGCCTGGTGCACGCCGAGCAGTTCCCGTTCGGCGCGGACGCGGTGGGGGCGGGCTGGGCCGGTGAGCTGACCGAGCAGCTGGACCGCGAGGCGCTGGAGGGCCTGCGGGAGCTGGCGCAGCTGGCGCGCGCGGCCGTGCCCGGCCTGGACGTGCGCACCGAACTGGTGCACGACCACCGCCGCCACGCGCTGCTGCGGGCCGCCGAGGGGGCGTGCCTGGTGGTCACCGGCCCGGGGCGGTGCGGCGGTGCGCTGGGGGAGGTGCTGCTGGGCTCCACGAGCCTGTTCCTCGTGGCGCACGTGCCCTGCCCGGTCGCGGTGGTCCGCGAGCGGCCGGCCGGGAGCGAGGGTGCCGGTGTGGTGGTGGGTACCGACGGCTCCTGCGCGGCGCGGGCGGCGGAGCACTTCGCGGCGGCCCACGCGCGGGCCACGGGGCAGGAGCTGACGGTGGTGCGCGCGTGGTGCGCGCCGGCGGCGGGGCGCCACCAGGTGCGGGTCCAGGCGCTGGACCGGGTGCGGGAGGAGGCCGGGCGGGGGGTGGCCGAGACGGTGCGGCGCGTGGGCGAGGGGCACCCGGAGCTGCTCGTGCGGCAGGTGCTGGTCCAGGACCCCTCGCCGGCGGCGGCGCTGCTGGCCGCCGGCGCCGGGGCGCGGCTGCTCGTCCTGGGTTCGCGCGGGCGCGGTGCGTTCGCCAGCGCCCTGCTGGGCTCGGTCAGCCACGAGGTGCTGCACCGCGCCGCCGGCCCGGTGGTGGTCGTCCCGGACGCCCGCAGGCACCACCCGGTGCGGGAACCCGTGTGAGCAGGGGCACACGCGGCGCAGGTGGTCAGCCTCCGGTCAGGGAAGGCTAAGCTTGCCGGTGTCGGCCCTCGTGGTTCCACGGGTGCCGTCCTCCCGTTCCTGCGTGAAAGGCGTTGCCGTGAACCACCTCCTGCCCCGGCGCACCGCGGCCGGTCTGGCCCTCGGACTCGTCGCGTGCCTCGGTCTCGCGTCCTGCTCGAGCGAGGCGGAAGCGGACACCGAGGCGGGCGCCGCCGAGACCCGCACCGTGCAGACCGCCGACGGTGCCGTGGAGATCCCGGCCGAGCCGGTGCGCGTGGCCGCTCTGGACAACACCTCCTTCGCCACCCTGAAGGCGTTCGGCATCACCCCCGTCGCCGTGCCCAAGCCGCTGCTGCCCTCCGAGGGCTACGACGACTGGGCCTCCGACGAGTCCATCGCCGACGCCGGCAGCCACCGCGAGCCGGTGCTGGAGGCCGTCAGCGAGGCCGACCCGGACCTCATCATCGGCGGTTACCGCTTCGCCGAGCAGACGGAGGAGCTGTCGAAGATCGCCCCCACCATCGACATCTCCCCCTCCGCCGAGGCCGAGGGCGGATTCGTGGAGAGCCTGAAGACCCAGACCACCACCCTGGGCGAGATCTTCGGCGAGGAGGAGAAGGCCGCCGAGCTCGTCGCCGCGCTGGAGGAGGCGCAGGAGAGCGCCGCCGCCGAGACGGACGGGGAGTCGGTGTTCCTCGCGGTGGCCAGCGGCGGGCACATCGACAACGGTTCCGAGCGCCTGGGCCGCATCACCGAGCCGCTGGGCCTGACCAACGTGCTCGAGGCCGAGGGCGACTCCATCCACAACGACTCCGGCCTGGCGCCGGAGACCATCGCCCAGCTGAACCCCGACTGGATGATCGTCCTCGACCGCGACGCCGCCACCGGCACCGAGGGCGCCTCCCCGGCGCAGCAGCTGGTCTCCGAGCAGGAGGCGTGGAAGGACACCACGTTCATCACGCAGGACCACGTGATCTACCTGCCGGCGATGTTCTACGTCACCGAGGGCATCCAGGCCTACACCGAGGTGTACGGGCAGATCGCGGACGCGTTCTCCGCGGCGTGAGCACCCCCACCCGCCCGGCGGGCACGGCCGCACCGGCCGTGCCCGCCGGGCCGCCGCCGCCGCGCCGAGCACCCCTGCGCCGGGTCCCCCTGGCCGCGGGGGTCGTCGTCGTGCTCGCCCTCGTCGCGGTGTCGCTGGCGGTGGGCGGCTACGACATCACCGTCGAGACGTTCCTGCACGACGAGGCCGCGCGCGAGATGTTCTTCATCAGCCGCGTCCCGCGCACCCTGGCCCTCGTGCTCGCCGCCGCCGCCATGGGCGTCTCCGGCGTCGTGATGCAGGTCCTCGTGCAGAACAGGTTCGTCGAGCCCACCACGACCGGGTCCAGCCAGTGGGCGGCCCTGGGCATCGTGGTGCTCGCCGTCGTGCACCCCGGCGCCCCCACGGTCGTGCGCATGGTGGTCGCGAGCCTGCTCGCCCTCGTGGGCACCCTGGTGTTCCTCGGCGTCCTGCGGCGCGTCTCGCTGCGCTCCTCGGTCGTCGTGCCGCTGGTCGGCATCATGCTCGGTTCCGTCGTCGGCGCCGCCACCACCTACCTCGCCTCGGACAACGACCTGCTGCAGATGCTGGCCGCGTGGCGCTCGGGCGGCTTCAACGACATCGTGCGCGGCCGGTACGAGCCGCTGTGGATCGTCGGCCTCGTCGTCGTCGCCGTGTACGTCACCGCCGACCGCTTCACCATCGCGGGCCTCGGCCGGGACGTGGCCACCAACCTCGGCCTGCACCACGGCCGCGTGGTGTTCACCGGCACCGCCATGGTGGCGCTCGCCACCGGCGTGACGACCGTGGTCGTCGGTTTCGTGCCGTTCCTGGGCCTGGTCGTGCCCAACGCGGTGTCCCTGCTGCGCGGCGACGACGTGCGCCGCAACCTGCCGTGGGTGGTGCTGGCCAGCGTGGCGCTGATGGTGGTGTGCGACCTCGTCGGCCGCACCGTCGTGTTCCCGCTGGAGGTGCCCGCCTCCGTGGTGCTGGGGGCGGTGGGCGCCACCGGGTTCGTCGTGCTGGTCCTGCGCCGGAGGGGGTCGCTGCGTGGCTGAGGACACCACCGTGCGGGCGGTTCCCGCCCCGCGCCCCGCGCGCACGGGGAACCGCCCGCACCGGGCGGTGCGTCGCGACGGCGCTGTGCGGACGCCCCGGACCGCGCGCCCCTGGCTGCGCGTGGCGGTCGTCGGGGCCCTGGCCGCCGTGGCCGTGCTGTGCTACCTGTTCCTGTTCCTGCGCGGCTCCTTCGAGTTCGCGATCGAGCGGCGCCTCACCGCCGTGGGCGCCATGGTGCTCGTCGCGTTCACCCAGGGTGTGGCGACCCTGCTGTTCCAGACCGTCACCCAGAACCGGGTGCTCACCCCGTCCATCATGGGTTTCGACTCCGTGTACACGCTCGCCCAGACCGCCATGGTCGTGGCCTTCGGCGGTGCGGTGCTGGCCGCCACCGACGGCGTGGGCAAGGTGGTGGCCCAGACGCTGCTCATGGTGGCCTTCGCCACGTTCCTGTTCCGCTGGCTGTTCTCCGGCCGCCACGCCAACCTGCACGTGCTGCTGCTGGTCGGTGTCGCGATCGGCATGGCGTTCGACAGCGTCGCCACCTTCGGCCAGCGCGTCCTGGCACCCGCCGACTACGACCTGCTGTCCGCGCGGCTGTTCGGCCGGCTCACCGCCGCCGAGCCCCACGTCCTGGCGCTGGCGGCGGTGGTGTGCGTGCTCGTCGGGATCGTCGTGGTGCGCCGGCACGCCCGCCTGGACGTGCTCCACCTGGGCCGCGACGTGGCCACCAACCTCGGCGTCGACCACCGCCGCGAGCTGACCGTGGTGCTGGTGTGCGTGTCGGTGCTCGTGGCGATGTCGACCGCCGTCGTGGGGCCCCTGACGTTCTTCGGGTTCCTCGTCGCGGTCCTCACCCACCAGGTCGCCGGCACCCACCGGCACGCCGTGCTGCTGCCCATGTCGTTCCTGCTGGGCGTCCTCGTCCTGGTGGGCGGGCAGTTCGTCATGGAGCACGTCTTCTACGCCACCGGGATGCTCACGGTCGTCCTGGAGTTCGTCGGCGGCACCGTCTTCCTCGTCCTGCTGCTGCGGAAGGGCACCCTGTGATCACCGTCGACGCCGTCACCAAGGCCTACGGCGACACCCCCGTCCTCGGCCCGGTCAGCGAGGTGCTCGCCGACCGCGGCATCACCTCCGTCATCGGGCCCAACGGCGCCGGCAAGTCCACCCTGCTGACCATCGCCGGTCGCCTGGCCGAACCGGACTCCGGCGCGGTGCGCGTGCGCGACGGCGACACCGCGGGTGCCGCCGAGCTGGACGTGCACCGGGCCCGCTCCGCCGACGTCGCCAAGCTCGTCGCCGTGCTGCGCCAGGAGAACCACTTCACCGCCCGGCTCACCGTGCGTGAACTGGTCTCCTTCGGCCGCTTCCCGCACAGCCGCGGCCGCCTGACCCCCACCGACGTCGCCGCCGTCGACGAGGCGCTCGGGTTCCTGGACCTGACCGGCCTGCAGGAGCGCCACCTCGACGAGCTCTCCGGCGGGCAGCGCCAGCGCGCCTACGTCGCCATGGTCCTGGCCCAGGGCACCCGCCACGTCCTGCTCGACGAACCCCTGAACAACCTCGACATCCGCCACGCGGTGCGGATGATGCGGCTGCTGCGCCGCGTCGCCGACGACCTCGGCCGCGCCGTCGCCCTCGTCGTGCACGACGTGAACTTCGCCGCCGCCTGGTCCGACCGCATCGTCGCGGTGCGCGACGGCCGCGTCGTCGCCCAGGGCACCCCTCAGGAGGTCGTGCGCGAGGACGTGCTGCGCGAGGTGTTCGACACCCCGGTGCGCGTGCACGTGCTCGACGGGGTGCCCACCGCGGTGTACTTCCGCTGAGCCGGTGCCCCGGACGCGGGCCGGTCGGCAGGCTCAGTAGGAGGGGCGTTCCGCCTCGTCGCGGGCGGTGGTCGTGAACTCGGCCGCGAGCGCCTCCGATCCCCGGGCGACGAGGGCGACGTCCGCTCCCACGAGCACGAACCGGGCGCCGGCGTCGACGTAGCCGCGGGCGACGGCGGGGTCGAACGCGTTCACGCCCACCGGAGTGCCGGTGGTGCGGACGGCGTCCAGGGCGCGCCGCACCGCGGCGACGACGTCCGGGTGACTCTGCCGGCCCAGCAACCCCATCGACGCGGCCAGGTCGCTGGGGCCGACGAAGACGCCGTCGATCCCCTCGGTCGCGGCGATCGCCTCCGCGTTCTCGACGCCCTCGACGGTCTCGACCTGCACGAGCACGCACACGTGCTGCGCCGCGTCCGCCAGGTAGCCCTCGACGCGGTTCCAGCGGGCCGAGCGCGCGAGCGCGCTGCCGACGCCGCGGCGCCCCCGGGGCGGGTACTGCGTCGCCTCCACCACGGCCCGCGCCTGCTCGGGAGTGGAGACCATGGGGACGAGCACCGTCTGGGCGCCGAGGTCGAGGACCTGCTTGAGCACGACGTCGTCGGCGGTGGGGACCCGCACGACCGGGGTGACGGGGTACGCGGAGACGGCGTACAGCTGGGCGAGGGTGGACTCCAGACCGTTGGGCGCGTGCTCCATGTCGATGAGCACCCAGTCCAGGCCGGACCCGGCCATGACCTCGGCGACGACGGGGGAGCCGGAGCAGATCCAGCCGCCGAACAGGGCGCGGTCGCTGCCGGCGAGGCGCTCGCGCAGCGTGGGGTGCAGGCGAGTCACTGGAAGCGGCACGAGATCGTCCCCAGCCTTCCGTAGTCGGCGAGGACGGTGTCCCCGGGGTGGACCCACATCGGCCGGGTGAACGAACCGGCGAGGACGACCTCTCCGGCCGCCAGGTGGTCGTCGTGCTGGGCGAGCTTCTGCGCCAGCCACGCGACGCCGCTGGCCGGGTGGTTCAGGACGGCCGCCGCGACGCCCGACTCCTCGATCGTCTCGTTGCGGTAGAGCAGCGCCGAGACCCAGCGCAGGTCGACGGCGTCGGGGGCCACCGGGTTGCCGCCGACCACCATGCCGCCCATGGCGGCGTTGTCGCTGATCGTGTCGACGATGGTGCGTCCCTGCATCTCGATGCGCGAGGAGAGGATCTCCAGGGCGGGGACGACGTACTCGGTGGCGCGCAGCACGTCGAAGATCGAGACGTGGGGTCCGGAGAGCGGCTCGCGCAGGACGAACGCGAGCTCGACCTCGATGCGGACGTTGGAGAAGCGGGCGTGCTCGATGACGCTGCCGTTCTCGAACACCATGTCGGCGAAGATCGCGCCGTAGTCGGGTTCGGTGATGCCGGTGGCCACCTGCATGACCTTCGACGTCAGGCCGATCTTGCGGCCCACCGGTCGCCTGCCCGCCGCGGTGCCGCGGCGGCGCCACTCGTTCTGCACGGCGTAGGAGTCCTCGACGGTCATGCCGGGGTGGCGGGCCGTGAGCAGGGGCACCGTCGTGCGATCGCGTTCGGCGGCGGCGAGCTCGTCCGCGATCGCGGTGATCGTCTCGGGGGGCAGCATCGACGTTCTCCTCGGGGTCGGCGTTCGGGGGACCGGCCGGATCAGCCCTGCCCGTCGCGGGCGGCGTACTTCGCGCGCCACTCGGCGTCCATCGGGAAGAGCCCGTGCACCGGGTGGCCCGCCGCGACCTGCTCGGCGATCCAGGCGTCCTCCTCCTCCTGCGCGAGGGCGGCGTCCACGACCTCCTCGACGAGGGCGCGGGGGATGACGATGACGCCGTCGGAGTCGCCGACGATCACGTCCCCCGGCTGCACCGCGGCGCCGCCGCAGGCGATGGTGACGTCGACGTCCCACGGGACGTGCTTGCGGCCCAGGACGGCGGGGTGGGGCCCGCGGGAGTAGACGGGCAGGCCCACGGCGGCGACGGCGTCGTGGTCGCGGACACCGCCGTCGGTCACGATCCCCGCCGCTCCCCGGGCGTGGGCGCGGATGGCGAGGATGTCGCCGAGCGTCCCCGAACCGGCCTCGCCCCGGGCCTCGATGACGAGGACCTCGCCGGGCTCGACGGCGTCGAAGGCCCGCTTCTGGGCGTTGAAGCCACCGCCGTGCGAGGCGAAGAGGTCCTCGCGGTTCGGCACGAACCGCAGCGTCTTCGCCGTGCCGACGAGCTTGCGCTCCGGGTGGTTCGGGCGCACGCCGTCGATGCTCACGTTGTTCAGGCCGCGCTTGCGCAGCTGCGCCGACAGGGCGGCCACCGGGGCCCGCTCCAGCTTGGCGCGCAGGTCGTCGCCGAGCCCGGGCGGGGCGGCGGGTTCCAGACCGGCGGCCTCGCGCGAACCCCAGGCCTCCTCGCGCTGCTGGTCGTCGACGGCGGGCAGCGAGCCGAGGTCGGCGTCGAAGGCGTGCTCGCCCTGCACCACCGTCGTCACCAGCCGGCCGGAGGTGGCGCCGGCCCGCGCACCGCTCACGACGTCGACCTCGACCTCGACGACGTCACCGGGGACGACGACGCTGGAACCGGCGGGCGTCCCGGTGAGGACCACGTCCCCGGTCTCGAGCGTGAAGTGCTGGGAGAGGTCGGCGACGATCTGCGCCGGCGAGAACAGCACGGCGGCGCTCGTGTCCTCCTGGACCAGGGTGCCGTTCACCCACGTGCGCACCCGCAGCGCCGCGGGGTCGACGTCCGAGGCGTCGATGAGCTGCGGCCCGAGGGGGGTGAAGCCGTCGCCGCCCTTGGAGCGGACGTTCGACCCCTTGTCGTTGGCGCGCAGGTCGTACAGGCCGAGGTCGTTGGCGGCGGTGACGTGCGAGACGTGGCGCCACGCCTGCTCGAGGGGCACGCGTCGAGCGGGTTCGCCGATGACGAGGGCGATCTCACCCTCGAAGGCGAGGAGTTCCGTGCCCGCCGGTCGCTCGACGGTGCCGCCGCCGGCGGCCACGGAGCTGGAGGGCTTGAGGAAGTAGGAGGGCGCGGCGGGGCGCCGACCGCGCTGGTCCGCCCGGGAGGCGTAGCTGAGGTGGACGGCCACCACCTTGCCGGGGCGACCGGCGGGCAGGGCGGCGAAGCGCGGGTCCTGGTCGGGCTGGGTCATCGTCGACTCCCTCTGGCGTGGTATTCAAAACTGTATACGATCCGCGATCGAGGCGTCGAGGCCCTTGTCGGGACGCTCTCGCGGGTCTACGGTGTACGTTAAGATATATGATCTAGAGCCCGCTGGCTGCCCTGACGATGACGTGGAGGCGACGCTGATGACCCCTGGACCCGTGGCCGGTGCCGCCACCTCCAAGGTCGAGGCGGCGTACCAGCTCATCCGCGAGCGCATCCACTCCGGGGAGTACACGCCCGGGTACCGCCTCGTCCTGGGGGCGCTGGCCAAGGAGCTCGGCTCCTCCTCCGTCCCGGTGCGCGAGGCGATCCGGCGCCTGGAGGCGGAGCACCTCGTGGAGTTCGAGCGCAACGTCGGAGCGACCGTCCGCGGACTGGACCCGGTGGAGTACCGCTGGACCATGGAAACCCTCGCCGTCGTCGAGGGAGCGGCCGTCGGGCAGGCCGTCCCGCTGCTGACCGCCTCCGACCTTCAGGAGGTGCGCCGGCTCAACGAGCTCATGCGCGCCGAGCTGCACGGGCTGGACCGCGGCGACTTCGACACCCAGCGCTTCAGCCAGCTCAACCAGCGCCTGCACCGCGCGCTGGCCGCGCCCTGCCCCAACCCGCACCTGCTCGACCTCGTCGACCGCGGGTGGCGCCGCCTCAGCACGCTGCGCACCAGCGTCTTCTCGATGGTCCCCGAACGCACCCACCAGTCCGTCGCCGAGCACGACGGGCTCATCGGGCTCATCGCCTCCGGGGCCGATCCCGCCGCCGTCGAGCAGGCCGCCCGCGCGCACCGCACCGCCACCCTCGCGGCGGTGCTCGCCCACGAGGCCGCCCAGCCCCTCGACGGCTCCCCGCGCGGCTGACCGGCCACCACCACGACGATCCCCGACGACCAGGAGGAAACCGTGACCACCACCGCGTCCGAGGCGACCACCCGCCACGTGCCCGACGGATTGCCCACCCACCTGCAGCACTTCATCGACGGCGAGCTGCGCGACTCCGTCGGCGGTGAGACCTTCGACGTGCTCGACCCGGTCTCGAACGAGAACTACGCCACCGCCTCGGCGGGGCAGGCCGCCGACGTCGACGCCGCCGTGCGGGCCGCCGGCCGCGCCTTCGAGGACGGCCCCTGGCCGACGATGGCGCCCCGCGCCCGCGCTCGCGTCCTGAACAGGATCGCCGACCTCGTCGAAGCGTCCGACGCCCGCCTGGCCGAGCTGGAGACCTTCGACACCGGCCTGCCCATCACCCAGGCCCTCGGGCAGGCGCAGCGCGCGGCGGAGAACTTCCGCTTCTTCGCGGACCTGATCGTCGCCCAGACCGACGACGCCTACAAGGTGCCCGGCAGGCAGGTCAACTACGTCAACCGCAAGCCGGTCGGCGTCGCCGGGCTCATCACGCCGTGGAACACCCCGTTCATGCTGGAGAGCTGGAAGCTGGCCCCCGCCATCGCCTCCGGGTGCACCGTGGTCCTCAAGCCCGCGGAGTTCACCCCGCTGTCGGCGAGCCTGTGGGCGCAGATCTTCACCGAGGCCGGACTGCCGAAGGGGGTCTTCAACCTCGTCAACGGGATCGGCGAGGAAGCCGGCGACGCGCTCGTCAAGCACCCGGGCACCCGCCTGATCTCCTTCACCGGTGAGACCACCACCGGGCAGCTGATCTTCCGCAACTCCGCGGCCCACCTCAAGGGCATGTCGATGGAGCTGGGCGGCAAGTCGCCGGCGGTCGTCTTCGCCGACGCCGACCTCGAGGCCGCGCTGGACTCGACGCTGTTCGGGGTCTTCTCCCTCAACGGCGAGCGCTGCACCGCCGGCTCGCGCATCCTGGTCGAGCGCAGCGTCTACGACGAGTTCGTCGAGCGCTACGCCGCCCGGGCGAAGAACATCGTCGTCGGGAACCCGCACGACCCGGCCACCGAGGTCGGCGCGCTGGTGCACCCGGAGCACTACGAGCGCGTCCTGGGGTACGTCGAGGTCGGCAAGACCGAGGGCCGCCTCGTCGCCGGCGGTGGCCGCCCCGAGCACCTGCCCGTCGGCAACTACCTGGCGCCCACCGTCTTCGCCGACGTCCCCTCCACGGCCCGGATCTTCCAGGAGGAGATCTTCGGCCCCGTCGTGGCGATCACCCCCTTCGAGGACGAGGCCGACGCGATCCGTCTGGCCAACGACGTCAAGTACGGCCTGGCCGGGTACGTGTGGACCTCCGACCTGCAGCGCGGGCACCGCGTCGCGCACTCCATCGAGGCCGGCATGGTGTGGCTGAACTCCCACAACGTGCGCGACCTGCGCAGCCCCTTCGGCGGGGTCAAGGCCTCCGGGCTCGGCCACGAGGGCGGCTACCGATCCATCGACTTCTACACCGAGCAGCAGGCCGTTCACATCACCCTGGGCGACGTGCACACCACCCGCTTCGGCGCCCGCGCCGCCAGCGAGATCGACTACTGAGACCCCCCTTCTCGACGAGGAGAAACCCGTGAACGACGCCCTGCCCACCCCGCCCGACGTCATCCGCTGCGCGTACGCCGAGCTGGTCGTCACCGACCTCGAGCGCTCCAAGTGGTTCTACACCGAGCTGCTCGGCCTCGTGGTGACCGCCGAGACCGAGGACGCCCTGTACCTGCGGGCCTTCGAGGAGTACCTGCACCACTCCCTGGTCATCCGCAAGGGGCCCGTCGCGGCGTGCGCCAAGCTCGCCTACCGGGTGCGCACCCCGCAGGACCTCGACCTGGCCGAGGACTACTACCGCGCCCTGGAAGTGCCGGTGCGCCGCGTGCCGGCCGGCACCACCAGGGGCATCGGCGAGGCCGTGCAGGTGGTGGACCCGCTGGGCTTCCCCGTGGAGTTCTTCCACGACGCCGAGCACGTCGAGCGCTTCACCCAGCGCTACGACCTGCACGGCGCCGGTGCGATCTCCCGGCTGGACCACTTCAACGTCGTCACCCCGGACGTGCCTGCCGCGCGGGAGTACTACGAGGGCCTCGGCTTCAAGGTGTCCGAGGACATCGAGGACGAGGAGGGCACCGTCTACGCGGCGTGGATGTACCGCAAGCCCACCGTGCACGACGTGGCGCTCACCGGTGGCGACGGCCCCCGGATGCACCACATCGCGTTCGCCACCCACGAGCGCAGCCAGATCCTGCACCTGTGCGACCACCTCGGTGCGGTCCGCCGCTCCGACCAGATCGAGCGCGGCCCGGGCCGGCACGGCGTCTCGAACGCGTTCTACCTGTACCTGCTCGACCCGGACGGGCACCGCATCGAGATCTACACGCACGACTACTACACCGGTGACCCGGACAACCCGGTCGTCACCTGGGACGTGCACGACAACCAGCGCCGCGACTGGTGGGGCAACCCCGTCGTGCCCTCCTGGTACAGCAACGCCTCCACGGTGCTCGACCTCGACGGCGACCCCCGCGAGGTCGTCGAGCGCGAGGACGACCGCGAGGCCGACGTGACCATCGGCGCCGACGGGTTCTCCTACACCCGCAAGGACGAGGTCGAGCAGGGGTTCAAGGTCGGCCACCAGGTCTGAGCAGCGGCGCAGGGCGCGAGGAGGAGGACGCATGACGAGCACGACGACGGGCGGCGCGACCAGCGGTGCGGGCAACTCCGTGAGCGGTGGTGCCGAGCGCGAGCAGCGGCTGCTGCGGGACGTGCCGACGCAGCTGTTCATCGGGGGCACCTGGCGCGACGGCAGCGCCGGCACGCTGACCGTGGAGGACCCCTCCACCGGGCAGGTGCTGACCGGCATCGCCGACGCCTCGGTCGAGGACGGCACCGCCGCCCTCGACGCCGCGGTGGCCGCCCAGCACGACTGGGCGCGCACCCCGCCGCGGCAGCGCGCGGAGATCCTGCGCCGCGCCTTCGACGCGGTCACCGAGCGCGCGGAGGACTTCGCGCTGCTCATGACGCTGGAGATGGGCAAGCCGCTGGCCGAGGCCCGCGGCGAGGTCGCCTACGGCGCGGAGTTCCTGCGCTGGTTCTCCGAGGAGGCCTCGCGCATCTCGGGGCGCTACGCGCAGAACCCGGCCGGTGGCTCACGGATGCTGACGATGAAGCAGCCGGTGGGCCCCTGCCTGGCCATCACGCCGTGGAACTTCCCGCTGGCGATGGGCACCCGCAAGATCGGCCCCGCCCTGGCGGCGGGCTGCACCGTCGTGGTCAAGCCGGCCACCCAGACGCCGCTGACGATGCTGGCCCTGGCGCGGGTGCTCCAGGAAGCCGGTGTGCCCGACGGGGTCCTCAACGTGGTCACCACCTCGCGCACCAGTGAGGTGATGGCCCCGCTCATCGCCGACCCGCGACTGCGCAAGCTGACGTTCACCGGCTCCACGCCGGTGGGGCAGGCACTGGTGCGCCAGTCGGCGGAGCGGCTGCTGCGCACCTCCATGGAACTGGGCGGCAACGCGCCCTTCCTCGTCTTCGACGACGCCGACCTGGACGCGGCGGTCGAGGGCGCGATGGCCGCGAAGATGCGCAACATGGGCGAGGCGTGCACCGCCGCGAACCGCTTCTACGTCCAGCGCGGCGTCGCGGAGGAGTTCTCGCACCGCCTGGCCGAGCGGATGGGGGCGCTGCGGGTCGGGCGCGGCACCGAGGAGGGCGTGCAGGTCGGCCCGCTCATCGACGCGCGCGCCTGCGAGGACGTCGCCGGCCGCGTCAGCGAAGCCGTGCAGGCGGGTGCGCAGGTGCTCACCGGTGGCCGGGGCGTGGGGGAGGCGGGCTACTTCTACGCCCCCACCGTCGTCACCGGCGTGCCGGCCGGTGCCCGGCTGCTGACGCAGGAGACCTTCGGCCCGGTGGCCCCGGTGGTCGCCTTCGACACCGAGGAGGAGGGCGTGGCGCTGGCCAACGACACCGAGTACGGCCTGGTCGGCTACGTCTTCACCGAGGGCTTCTCGCGCGGGATGCGGGTGGCCGAGGCGCTGGACACCGGGATGGTGGGCCTGAACGCCGGGGTCATCTCGAACGCCGCCGCGCCGTTCGGCGGGGTCAAGGCCTCCGGGTTCGGCCGCGAAGGCGGCTTCGAGGGCATCGAGGAGTACCTCGAGACCAAGTACGTCGGTTTCCCGATGTGATCGACTCGGGCCCGATCGACCGGGAGGACCCCGTGAGCACTGACGCGGACGGTGTGCCGACCACCCCCGCGGGTGTGGTCGCCGACCTGGTTGCGGCGATGCCGCACCGGGTGCGGACCTCGCCGGCGGTGCTGGAGCAGTACCGCCGGGACCGCTCCGGCCGGGTGAGCGACGGTGCCCCGCTGTGCGTCGTCGAGGCCGGCTCGATCGCCGACGTCCAGCACACCTGCCGCACCGCCAGCGCCCACGGCGTCCCCGTGGTCACGCGCGGGGCGGGCACCGGCCTGGTCGGCGGGGGGATCGCCGGGCCCGGGGAGATCGTGCTGTCCACGCGCGCCATGGACCGCGTGCTGCGGGTCTCACCGCAGAACCGCCTGGCGGTGGTCGAGCCCGGTGTCCTCAACGCCGAGCTGAACCGCCTGCTGGCCGGGGAGGGGCTGTGGTGGGCCCCCGACCCGGCCAGCCGGGAGATCTCCACCGTCGGCGGCAACATCGCCACGAACGCCGGCGGTCTGCTCTGCGCCAAGTACGGCGTGACCCGCGACGCCGTGCTGTCGCTGAAGGTGGTGCTGGCCGACGGCCGGCTCATCAGCGTCGGTCACGACACCGTCAAGGGGGTCACCGGCCTGGACCTGTGCGCGCTGCTGGTCGGCTCCGAGGGGACGCTCGGGGTGATCGTCGAGTGCACCCTGAAGCTGCGCCCGCTCGTGCGCGGCGAGGTCGCCACGATCAGCGCGTCCTTCCCCTCCGTCGAGCGGGCCGCGGCGGCGGCCGCGAGCGTCGTGGCGGCCGGGTGGACGCCGGCGGTCATGGAGCTGATGGACCGCCGCACCCTGGAGTGCGTCAGCCGGTACAGCGGCGTCGACCTGCTCTCCCGCGGCGACGCGCTGCTGCTGGTGCAGACCGACGGCACCGGCGCCCTCGAGGAGGGACAGGCGGTCCTGGACCTCGCCACCGCCGGCGGCGGCGACGCGGAGCTGACGACGGACCCCGAGCGGGGTGCCCGGCTGATGGCCGTGCGCCGGCAGGCGTTCCCGGCCATCGAGACCCTGGGGACGTTGCTGGTGGAGGACGTCGCCGTCCCGCTGGAGGCGATGAGCGCGGTGTTCGCGCGGGTGCGCGAGCTCGAGGAGCGCTACGGCCTCGTCATCCCGACCGCCTGCCACGCCGGGGACGGCAACCTGCACCCCACCTTCGCCTTCCGGGGCGAGGAGGTGCCCGAGGCGGTCTGGCGGGCGGCCGGGGAGCTGTTCGAGTTCGCCCTCGAGGTGGGCGGGACCCTGTCCGGCGAGCACGGCATCGGCCTGCTCAAGCGCCGGTGGCTGGGGGACGAGCTGGGTGCGGACCAGCTCGACCTCCAGCGGCGGATCAAGGAGGTCTTCGACCCCGCGGGCATCCTCAACCCGGGCAAGGTCTTCGCTCCGGAACCCTGATCCGGTGAGGGCGCGCGACCGGCACGACCGCTCCCGACGGGCTTCCCGCGCGCGGGTTCCCGTCCTAAGGTGGTGCCGTCCGGGTGACGTTCCCGGTGCCCGCAAAAGGGGCACGAAGCGGTGGTGCCGCGAGACACACATGGAAACCTCCCGCACCGTCGCCCCGGAGTCCACGTGTCCACGACGTCCGCCCTGGTCGCCCACACCCTCGCCCCGCACGTCACCGACGCCTTCGGCCTGATGGGCAACGGCAACGCCCGCTTCATCGACGCCCTGCACACCGCGGGACGGGTGCGGTTCACCGCGGTGCGCCACGAGGCGGCCGCGGTCGCCGCGGCCGACGCGTACTGCCGCGCGAGCGGCCGGATCGCCGTCGCGACCACCACGTACGGCGCGGGTTTCACCAACGCCGTCACCCCGCTCGCCGAGGCGGCGCAGGCGCGCGTCCCCCTCGTGCTCGTCGTGGGCGAGCAGCCCACGACGGGTCCGCGACCGTGGGACGTCGCCCAGGGGGCGATCGCCGCCGGGGTCGGTGTGCGCACCTTCACCGTGAGCCCGGACGACGCGGTCGCCGTGACGACCGCGGCGTTGCAGCACGCCCTGAGCGAGCGCACCGCGGTCGTCGTGGCGATCCCCTACGACGTCGCGGCGCGGGAGGCCGGTGGGGCGCCCGGTGCCGGGGAGCTGCCGGCGCTGGAACCTCCGGTCCCGGTCGACGTGGACCTCGTCGCGGCCGCTGCCGCGGCGACGGACCTGGCCTCCGCCCGGCGACCGTTCCTGCTGGCCGGGCGCGGTGCCGTCCTGGCCGGAGCCGGTGCCGCCCTCGGGGAGCTCGCGCAGGCCCTCGGTGCCGTCACGGGCACCACGGCGACGGCGCGCAGCGTCTTCCCCGACCCGCGCTTCGACCTGGGCGTCACCGGGGGCTTCGGCGACGAGGAGGCGATGGCGCTGGTGGGCGAGGCGGACGTCGTCCTCGTCGTGGGTGCCGGCCTGAACCAGTTCACGACGCGTTTCGGTCGCCTCTTCGGTGCCGGCACCCGGGTCGTGCAGATCGACGAGGCGGAGGAGCCCACGCACCCGGTGGTGACGCGGTTCGTCCGGGGCGGTGCCGCCGGTGCCGTGCGGGCCGTGCTCGACGCCCTGCCTGCTCGGACGAACGCGGTCCCCGGGTGGCGCGCCGCGGCCGCTGCGCTGACGCGCCGCGGACTGCACCGCCGGCACCCGGGTTCCGGGCTCGCGCCCGACGGGCGGTTGGACCCCCGCAGCGTGGCCGCGCGCCTGGCGGAGGTGCTGCCCGAGGACCGCGTGGTCGTCTCCGACGGCGGGCACTTCATCGGCTGGGCGAACACGTACTGGCCCGTGGCCGAGCCGCACCGGATGCAGATGGTCGGCACCGCCTACCAGAGCATCGGTCTGGGCCTGGCCAGCGCCGTCGGCGCGGCACGCGCCTGCCCGGGCTCCACGATCGTCCTGTCGACGGGCGACGGCGGCTGCCTGATGGCGCTGGCCGACCTGGAGAGCGTGGTGCGCACCGCGCGCCGGGGCGTGGTCGTCGTCTGGAACGACGCCGCGTACAACGCCGAGGTGAGCCTGTACGGCTCGCAGGGCCTGGCGCTGGAACCGATGCTGATCCCCGAGGTGGACTTCGCCGGCCTGGCCCGCGCCGTGGGTGCCGAGGCGGCGGTGGCACGCACCGTGGAGGACCTGGAACGCCTGACCGAGTGGCTCGCCTCCGGGCGCGAGGGCGTCTTCCTCCTCGACTGCCGGATCAGCGCGAGCGTCGTGGCGCCCTACCAGGAGGAGATCATCGCGGTGAACACGGCCGCGAAGTAGGCCAGGAGCACCGGCCACCGTCCCGAGCGGGGCGGTGGCCGGTGCCGGGTTCAGCCGCGGTGGGTCACCGGCAGGCGCAGCAGCGGCGCGAAGTAGGCCGCCAGCTCCGCGTGCGCGTCCAGCGGCAGCACGTTCGCCACGTACTGGTCCGGGCGCACCACGACGACGGCGCCGCCGCGGTCCACACCGCGCAGCTCGAAGACGTCCGACGCCGGATCGGCCGCGTACACCTTCTCGTAGTCGATCAACCCGAACGGGCCGGTCCGGGGCTTGAACACCTCCGGGACGGCGGTGATGTCGACCTCCGGGTGGGCCTGCTGGTAGACCACCTTCACGTCGAACCACGCGTCCAGGTCGGCGTCCGGGGGAGTGGCGGCCAGCGGGGAGCCGGCGGCGTCGGTGAGCCACTGCGCGAGCCGGTCGGTGGCCGAGCCCTCGCCGGGACGGGCCGCGTCGGCGAAGACGTAGATCCGCCAGCGCCCGTCGGCCGTGGCGTGGTGGCCGAGGTGGACGGGGTTCCCGTCGCAGACGCGGACGACGGGCGCGGACTTGAAGCGCCTGCCGACGGGGAAGCCCGCGGCGAGCTGCTGGTGGACGGGTTCGGCCACCAGTTGCGAGGGGGCGTACTGGACCGCGAGACCGGCGAGGTTCTCGGCGGTGCGGACGTAGTACCTCTCCAGCTCGCCGGGGTCCGCCATCTCCTCGGGCTTCTTGGCCATGAGCGTGGACCACTCGCGGTCGAAGTCGATGAGGGCCTGGGCGGCGACCTGCCGCTCGGCCGAGTAGGTGCTCAGCAGGTTCTCCGGGCTGCGGCCCTCCAGCACGTGCCCGAGCTTCCAGGCCAGGTTGAAACCGTCCTGCATGGACACGTTCATGCCCTGCCCGGCCTTGGCGCTGTGGGTGTGGCAGGCGTCGCCCATGATGAACACGCGCGGGCTGCGGCTTCCCGCCTCCTCGGGCAGGACGTCGTCGAAGCGGTCCGTCAGGCGGTGGCCGACCTCGTACACGCTGTGCCAGGCGACGTCGCGCACGTCGAGGGTGTACGGGTGCAGGATCTCCTGCGCGGTGGCGATGATCTGCTCGATCGTGGTGCTGCGCACCGCGCTGCTGCCGCCCTCGGGGACCTCGCCGAGGTCGACGTACATGCGGAACAGGTGCCCGCCCTCGCGCGGGATGAGCAGGATGCTGCCGCCGGTGGCGGACTGGATGGCGCACTTGCGCCGGATGTCGGGGAAGTCGGTGACGGCCAGGGCGTCCATGACGCCCCAGGCGTGGTTGGCCGCGGCGCCGGCGAGCGTGCAGCCGATCGAGGCGCGCACCTTGCTGCGGGCGCCGTCGGCACCGACGACGTACTTCGCCCGGACGGTGCGGGTTCGACCGGCGCGCTCGCCCGCCGTGTGGACGAGGGTGACCTCGACGGGGTGCTCCCGGCCGTCGTGGACCTGCAGGTCGCTGAACTCGTAGCCGTAGTCCGGGCGCATCCGGGTCGGTGAGTTCGCCATGAACTCGGCGAAGTAGTCCAGCACCCGGGCCTGGTTGACGATGAGGTGCGGGAACTCGCTGATGCCCGAGGGGTCGTCGGGCGTCAGCGCGGTGCGGGTGATGCGGGCCGGGTCGGCGGGGTCCGGCTTCCAGAACGCGGTCTCGGTGATCCGGTACGCCTCGGCGGTGATCCGGCCGGCGAAGCCGAACGCCTGGAACGTCTCCACGCTGCGCGCCTGGATGCCGTCGGCCTGGCCGATGGCGAGGCGGCCGTCGCGCCGGTCGACGATCCGGGTCACCACGCCGGGGAAGCGGGAGAGCTGCGCCGCGGTGATCATCCCGGCCGGGCCGGTCCCGACGATCAGGACGTCGACCTCGTCGGGCAGGTCGTCCGGGCGGTCGAGCCCGACGCCGGCTGCCGGCTGCACCCGGGGGTCCCCCGAGACGTATCCGTGGTGGTGGAACTGCACGGGCTGTGCCCACCTCTCTGTGGCCGCCTGCGCCCTCGCCGGCGCGTTCGATATGAGAGCATCAAACTCTGATGCAGAACAACCGTAGGGACGCCTGCCGGAACCGTCAAGGCCGGCGTCTCGGTAGGGTCTGCGGCGAGCACCGGTTCGGCGAGGGGGAGGACGTGGCGGTCGAGGGAGCGCTGTCGCAGACGCTGTCGCGCGGGTTGCGCGTCCTGGAACTGCTCGCCGCGGCGGAGCGCTCCCTGAGCGTCGACGACGTCGCCGCCGGTCTCGGGTTGCACCGCTCCATCGCCTACCGGCTGCTGCGGACGCTGGAGGCCCACCGCCTCGTCGACCGGGACCCGGCCGGGCGCTACCGCCCCGGCGTCGGCCTCGCCGTGCTGGCGCGCTCGGTGCTCCCGGACCTGCGCACCGCGGCCGAACCGGTGCTGGAGGCCGTCGCCGCCGACCTGGGCGTCACCGCCTTCGCGGTGGTCGCCCGCGGCGAGGACTGCGTGACGCTGGCCAGCGTGGAACCCCGGCGACCCGGGGCGAGCCTCGCCCAGCGGCCCGGGACCGTCCACCCCCTGCAGCGGGGCGCGCCGGGCCTGGCGCTGCTCGCCGCCCGCCCCGCGACGGCCGGGGCTACGCGTGCCGCCGAGGTCGCCGCGGTGCGCCGCCGCGGCTGGGCGACCTCCCACGACGAGGTGATCCCCGGCCTGCGGGCCGTCGCGGTCCCCGTCCCGGCGCACCTGGAGGAGCCGTGCGCCCTCGCGGTCGTCTACATCGACGGCACCGTGCTCGACGAGGCGCACCTCGCCGCGCGCCTGACCGCGGCGGCCGGGGAGCTGTCCGCGGTCCTGGGGCGGGCGGGTGGGGCGGGCGGGTGGGGCGGGCGGCGCGCTGGGGTGAACGGCCCGGCCCGCGCCCGCCCGGCCCGGTTAGCATCGAGCGGCCGCCACGGTGCCGTGACGGCGGACCGGAGAGGAGAGCCGTGACGTCCGCACCTGAACCGGCACGCACCGGCGGGCTGGTGCACCTGCAGGGCATCGACGCGTTCCGCGACGCGGTCTCCTCCACCTTCGTGCCGCTGCGGGTCAGCACGAGCACCCCCGACCGCTTCCGCGCGCACCTGCGGTCCTCGGGAGCGGGCGGTGTCGAGGTGGTCGAGATCGCCGCCCGCCGCCAGCTGGTGGAACGCACCCCGGCGCTCGTGGAGCACGGCGACCCTCCCCGCTTCAAGGTGAGCGTGCAGCTGGAGGGCAGCTGCCTGCTCGTGCAGGGGGATCGCGAAGCGGTCCTGGGCGCCGGCGACCTGGCGGTCTACGACACCTCCCGGCCGTACTCCATGGCCTTCGACGACGACTTCCGCGCGGTGATCCTCATGTTCCCGCACGCCCAGGTGGGCCTGGCGCCCGAGCAGGTCCGCGAGGTGACGGCGACCCGGTTCGACGGCGGCGACGGCCTGGGGGCCGTGGTGGCGCCCTTCCTCACGCACGTGGCCGACCAGCTCGATCGGCTGCCGGGCCCGGCCCGCGCTCGGCTGACCACGCACGCGCTGGACCTGGTCACCACCCTGGTCTCCGCGGAGCTGGACGTCCGCTCCAGCGCGGACGCCCGCCGGCGCGCGCTGCTGGCGCGCATCCACGACCACGTCGAGGCCCACCTGGGCGATCCCGGGTTGACGCCCGCCGGCATCGCCGCGGCCCACCACGTCTCCACGCGGCACCTGCACGGGTTGTTCCGCGCGGAGGGCGCGACCGTCTCCGGCTGGATCCGGCAGCGCCGCCTGGAGCGGTGCCGGCGCGACCTCACCGACCCCCGCCTGGTGGGCGTGCCCGTCGCCGCCATCGGCGCCCGGTGGGGTTTCCACGACCCGGCGCACTTCTCCCACGTCTACAAGGCCGCCTACGGCGAACCGCCGTCGGGCACCCGCAGCGCGCTGCGGCGGGGCTGAGGCGCCGGGCTCGCGGTGGGGGTGCGGGGCCGGGACCCGCGGGTGACCCGGGCCCCGCCGCGTTCAGCCGACCAGGCTCGCCGCGGCCTTCTCGCCGATGAGGATGCTGGGCGCGTTGGTGTTCCCGGAGGTGATCCTCGGCATGATCGAGGCGTCCGCGACGTGCAGGCCCGCCAGGCCGTGCACCCCCAGCCGCTGCGGGTCGACGACGGAGAGCTCGTCGTGACCCATGCGGCAGGTGCCCACCTGGTGGTGGTACGTGATGACGGTGCGCCGCACGTAGTCGCGCAGCTCCTCGTCCGTGCTCACCCGCGGGCCCGGGTAGAGCTCCTGCGCGCCCCACTCCTCGGCCAGGGCCGGGGCGGCGCCGATCTCGCGGCACTGGCGCACCGAGAACACCAGTGCTTCGAGGTCGCTCTCCTCGGCCAGCGCCGCCGGGTCGATGAGCAGTTCGTCGTCGGGGGAGGGGCCGGACAGCCGCAGCTCGCCGCGGCTGGCGGGCCGGACGATCCCGGCCTGCAGGGTGAAGCCCGTCGCGGGCCCCTGCATCCCCTCCTGGTACATGGGCACGCTGAAGTTGATCGGCTGGGTGTCCGGCACGTCCAGGCCGGGACGGCTGCGGGCGAACAGGTGCGTCTGGGTGATCGAGGCGCCGCCGGTGGGCGGGGCGATCTCCCGGCGGGTCGTGGTCAGCAGCACCGGGGACAGGAAGTGGTCGTGCAGGTTCTTGCCGACCCCGGGCAGGTCCAGGACGGGGCGCACCCCCACGGCCTCCAGCTCGGTGGCCGGCCCGATGCCGCTGAGCAGCAGCAGCCGCGGCGAGCCGATGGCCCCGGCGGCGAGCACGACCCGACCGGCCTCCTGGCGCACCAGCTCCCCGCCCGCCTCGTACTCCAGGCCGACCACGCGCCCGCCCTCCACGAGCAGGCGGTGCACGTGGGCTCCGGTGACGAGGTCCAGGGCCGGCGAGCCGAGCACCGGGCGCACGTAGGCGGTGAACGTGGTCAGCCGCCTGCCGTCGCGCACGGTGACCTGCTGCTGGGAGATCCCGTCCAGCTCACCGGCGTTGTAGTCGGGGTTCACCGGGATCCCGACCTGCTGGGCGGCCTCCACGATCGAGGCCTGGATCGGCGCGAGCGGGTAACCGCCGACGACGTCGAGCGGGCCGCCCTCGCCGCGCAGCTCGCTCGCCCCGCCGTCGTAGTCCTCGATGGCCTTGAAGACCGGCAGCACGTCCTGCCAGGACCAGCCCGCGCAGCCCGCGGCGGCCCACGCGTCGTAGTCCGAGGCGTGCCCGCGCACGTAGATGGCCGCGTTGAGCGAGTGCGATCCGCCGACCACCTTGCCCCGCGGCAGGTGCAGCCGGCGGTTCGCGGCGTGCGGCTGGGGGGTGGTCCAGTAGCCCCAGTCGTCCGGGCTCAACCACAGCTCCCCGAGGCGGCCGACGTCGTGGATGGCGGGGTTGAGGTCGTCGCCGCCGGCTTCCAGCAGGAGGACGCGCTGACCGGCGTCCACGAGGCGGCGAGTGATCACGGAACCGGCGGAACCGGCACCGACGACGATGGTGTCGTAGGACAAGGTCGTCTCCTTCGACGGGCTGCTGCGCTGCAGGGTCCTCCGGGAAGACTGGACCGTGCCGGAGGCGCCGGTCACCGGGGGAGCGGTCTTCGTGCGCTTCTGGACAAGGACCTCGCGCTGACGGCCAAGGCCCCCGGCCTCCCCCGGGTGATGCTGGAGCCCGCCACCGCGGTCCGCTCACCGAGGAGCCCGCGGAGAGGACGAGGAGGAGCACCTGATGACCGACACCACGACGGCCCCCGCCGCCCACGAGGAGCTGCTGGCCCGCGTCGCCGCCCCGCAGGGCCAGGGCCGCGAGATCCGGGAGCCCGCCACGGGCGCGGTGCTCGGCCACGCTCCCGTGCACACCGTCGAGGACCTCGAGGCGGCCGTCGCCGCCGCCCGCGCCGCCCAGCCCGGCTGGGCCGCCCGCGGCCACGAGGAGCGCTCGCAGGCGCTGCTGCGCATGGCCGACCGGATCGACGCCCTGGCCGAGCCGCTGGCGCAGCTGCTGGCGCGCGAGCAGGGCAAGCCGCTCAACGGCCCGAACGCCCGCTTCGAGATCGGTGCCTGCTCGTCGTGGCTGCGCGCCACCGCCGGCACGGTGCTCGAACCGCAGGTCGTCGTCGACGACGGCACCACCCGCGCCGAGCTCGTCTACCGGCCCGTCGGGGTCGTCGGGGCGATCGGCCCGTGGAACTGGCCGCTCATGATCTCGATCTGGCAGATCGCGCCCTCGCTGCGGATGGGCAACTCGGTCGTGGTCAAGCCCTCGGAGTTCACGCCCCTCAGCGTCCTGGCGCTCGTGTCGATCCTGAACGAGGAGCTGCCGGAAGGCGTCCTGACCGCCGTCTCGGGCGAGCGGGAGGTGGGCGCGCGCCTGTCCTCGCACCCCGACGTGGACAAGGTGATGTTCACCGGCTCCACCGCCACCGGGCGCAAGATCATCGAGAGCTCGGCCGGGAACCTGGCCCGCCTCACCCTGGAGCTGGGTGGCAACGACGCCGGGATCGTCCTGCCCGACGCCGACCCCGAGGCGATCGCCGAGGGCCTGTTCTGGGGCGCCTTCATCAACACCGGCCAGACCTGCGCGGCCCTGAAGCGGCTGTACGTCCACGACTCCCTCTACGACCGGGTCGTCGACGCCCTCGCCGAGGTCTCGCGGAAGATGCCCATGGGGCCGAGCCTGGACGAGGCCAGCGTGCTGGGCCCGCTGCAGAACAAGCAGCAGTTCGACATCGTCGCCCGGCTCGTCGAGGACGCCAAGCAGCGCGGTGGCCGGGTCGTCACCGGTGGCGAGCCGGCGACCGAGCTGGGGGAGCTGTTCTTCCCCATCACCCTCGTCGCGGACCTGCACGACGGCGACCCGCTCGTCGACGAGGAGCAGTTCGGCCCCGCGCTGCCGATCATCCGCTACAGCGACGTGGAGGAGGCGATCGCCAGCGCCAACCGCCTCGACGTGGGGCTCGGCGGATCGGTGTGGTCCTCGGACCCGGCGGCGGCGCGCGCCGTCGCCGAACGCATCCAGGCCGGCACCGTGTGGATCAACTCGCACGGTTCGGTGCACCCCATGATGCCGTTCGGCGGCGTCAAGAGCTCCGGCTACGGGCTGGAGTTCGGGGTGGAGGGCCTGAAGGCCGTCGCCGTCCCGCAGGTGATCAGCGGCGCCTCGCCGACCGTCGCGCCGACGGCCTGAGACGTCCTGACGGACCCGCCCGCACCCGGGCGGGTCCGTCCAGCACCTCGTGGTGCGAAACAGGCGGTGCGAAACAGGCAGGTAACGAGATCTTCTCACCGGTGCAACTCGCCCCTGCCCCGGTGGTTCTACGGTCGGAGACTCAAAGAGGAGTTCCACGACAGGAACTCCGGTGAGGAGTGGTAATCGTGCGACGAGCGACCCTGGTGATGCGTGGCGGCAAGGTCTTCACCGTCGACGCCGATTTCACGACCGCCTCGGCGGTGGCGATCCTCGACGACCTCGTGGTGGCCGTCGGCAGCGACGAGGAGATCGGGGAGTGGATCGGCCCGGAGACGGAGGTGGTCGAACTCGCGGGGCGGTCCGCGCTGCCCGGCATCAACGACTCGCACCTGCACGCCATCGCCTTCGGCCTGGACTCCCCACCGCTGTCCCTGGACCTCGCCCACCCCACCGTCACGTCCATCGCGGACATCCGCGAGGCCGTGCGGGAGGCCGTCGCGGCCGCCGCGCCGGGGGAGTGGATCGTGGGGACGGGGTGGGACGACGGCTACCTGGCCGAGTGCCTGGCGGAACCGGGCCGCCTGCCCCACCGCGACGACATCGACGCGGTCAGCCCGGACAACCCCGTCTTCCTGCAGGACTACTCCCGGCACACCTCCTGGGTGAACTCGGCGGCCCTGCGGGCTGCGGGCGTCGACGAGTCCACCCCGGTACCCGACGGCGGGTACGTCGACGCCGGCGCGGACGGCCGGCTGACCGGTGTCCTGCGCGAGGGGGCGCAGGCCCTCGTGCAGGGGGCGCTGCCGGCGCTGACCGCCGAGCGGCGGGAGCAGGCGATCCGCTCCGCGGTCCGGAAGCTGCAGGAGCTGGGCATCACCAGCATCACCGACCCGGCCCTCGGACCCGGCGGCGAAGCGCTCGCCGGTGGTGCCATGGGCACCGAAGGGCTGGCCGTCTACGCGCGACTGGCGGCGGCCGGCGAGCTCGGCGTCCGGGTCAGCGCGCTGCTGCTGCCGACCGGGATGTCCGGCTCGGCCGAGGAGTTCCGCGAGAACCTCGGCACCGAGCTGCCCGAGCAGCCGGACCCCCGCCGCTTCCAGGTCCTCGGCGTGAAGGTGTTCGCCGACGGCATCCCCCCGAGCGGGACGGCCTGGATGCACGAGGAGTACGTCGGCGGCGGGTGCGGCTCCCTGTGCGTGGGCGGCGCCACCGACGAGCAGCGGGTGGAGACGCTGCGGGAGATGGTGCTCGCCGGCCACGAGGCCGGCCACCAGCTCGGCATCCACGTCACCGGTGACCGGGCCATCGACGCGGTGGTCGACGCCATCGTCGCCGCGCAGGAGGCGCACCCCCGCCCGGACGCCCGTCACTACCTCATCCACGGCGACTTCGTCAGCGCCGCGACGCTGGCGCGGATGGCCGAGCACGGCATCGGGGTCAACATGAACCCCACCATCAAGTGGACGATCGCCGACCTCGAGGTCGGCGTCGTCGGCGCCGAGCGCGCCTCCTACGAGTGGCCCTACCGCCTGGCGGCCGAGTCCGGGGTCCACCTCATGAGCAGTTCCGACGCCCCCGTCACCGTTCCCGACTGGCGTCAGGGGCTGTCGACCATGCTGCTGCGCGAGGGCAAGGCGAGCGGTGAGGTCAGCGGGCCGGACCAGCGCATCGACCTCGCGACGGCGCTGCGCACCTACACCAGCAACCCGGCGTGGCAGGACTTCGCCGAGGACTGGAAGGGGACGCTCGAGGTCGGGAAGGTGGCCGACCTCGTGGTGGTCGGCACCGACCTCGAGACCATCGACCCCCACGACCTGCCCACCGTGACGGTCGACCTCACCGTCCTCGGTGGCCGTGTCGTCCACCGGCGGGCCGAACCCGCCGTCGTCTGACGGTGCCACTGCGACCACGGGAGAGACCTTGACCACCGGATACCTCTGGCACGAGCTCTACGGGTGGGGCGACACGGGCAGCGCTCCGCTGTTCCCGGCCGACCCGGGCATCGGGCTGCAGCCGATCTCCCACCACGTCGCGCACGCCGACACCAAGCGGCGGATGCACGAGCTCGTCGTCGTGTCGGGACTCATCGACCACCTCCACCGCCTCCAGCCCCGGCACGCCAGCGAAGAGGAACTGCTGCGCGCGCACACCCCCGAGCACGTCGAGCGCATCCAGCGGGAGAGCCGGCAGCCCAAGGGCGGTGACGCCGGTGACGGGATCTCCCCGTTCGGCAAGGGTGGCTACGAGATCGCCACCCTGGCCGCCGGCGGAGCCATCGAGGTGGTCGACGCGGTGGTGCAGGGCCGCATCGACAACGGCTACGCGCTGGTCCACCCCTGTGGTCACCACGCACCGGCGCACACCGGGATGGGGTTCTGCGTCTTCAACAACGCGGCCGTCGCCGTCAAGCGGGCCCGCGAGGTGCTCGGCGTGCCGAAGGTGGCCGTCGTGGACTGGGACGTCCACCACGGCAACGGCACCCAGTCCATCTTCTGGGACGACCCGTCGGTCCTCACGATCTCCCTCCACCAGGACCGCTGCTTCCCGCCGAACTCCGGGTTCGGGTCCGAGCGCGGTGAGGGGGCGGGCCACGGGTACAACCTCAACATCCCCATGCCCCCCGGCACCGGTGACGGCGGGTACCTCTACGCCACCGAGAACGTCATCGTCCCGGCACTGCGCGCCTTCCAGCCGGACCTGGTCGTCGTCGCCTCGGGCATGGACCCCAACGCCATGGACCCGCTGGCACGCCAGCTCGTGACCTCCAGGGGCTTCCGGGGCATGACCCAGCTGGTGCTCGACGTCGCCCGGGAGGTGTGCGGGGGCAAGGTGGCGATGGTCCAGGAGGGCGGCTACTCCCCGTACTACGTCCCCTTCTGCGGTTACGCGTGCATCGAGACCCTGGCGGGGGTGCAGCTGATGGAGGACCCGCTGTTCCCCGTGGTGGGCGGCATGTACGGCCACGACCTGGAGCCGCACCAGAAGGCGGCGTGCGACCAGGCCGCCGAGCTGGTCGCCGGCATCGGCTGACGGTCGGCGTTCCGTCGCTGGGAGTGCGCCCTCGCCGGTCCCGCCTGCGCGTGCCGCCGCCGCCGGTGCGAGGCTGTGCCCACCATGCCCAGGCTCGTCGACCACGCCGAACGCCGCCAGCGGATCATCGAGGCCGCCTGGCACCTCATCGCCGACCGCGGCCTGGAGGCCGCCACCATGCGGGAGATCGCCCGTGCGGCCGGGTACGCCAACGGGGCGCTGACGCACTACTTCGCGGACAAGGAGGCCCTGCTGCGCGCCGTCTACCAGCACGTGTACGCGGCCACCAACGACCGCGCGGCCGAGGCCGTCGAGGGCCTGCGGGGCGTCGACGCGCTGCGCGCCTTCTGCCGGCAGGTCCTGCCGCTGGAGGAGCTCACCCTCGACGAGGCCCGCGCGGTGCTCACGGTGTGGGGGCGCCTCCCGGCCGACGAGGACCTCGCCGGCCTGCACGCCGAGTCGATGCGAGCCTGGCGCACCTCGATCCGCGGCTGGCTCGCCGAGGGGCGCTCGCTCGGGCAGGTCCGCACCACCAGCACCGACGACGTCCTCGCCGATCAGCTGCTGGCGCAGTTGATGGGGTCGCAGGTCATGGTCCTGGCCGGTGACGTCAGCGGACCGGCGTCCCAGGAGGCCGCCCTGGAGGACTGGATCTCCCGGTTGAACCGCTCCTGAGCGGGTCCGGTCCCGAGCGACCGCTGAGGGAGCCGGCCGAACTCCGGCCTGCCGGGCGAGAGCGCGAAACAACACCGTAACGGGGTCTTCTCAAGGGAGAAACCTACGGGTTACGGTTGGTTCTACAGTCGGAGACTCAACGAGGAGGTCCCGCATGAGCACGACCGTGCCCGCACCCGTCCTGACCACCACCGGTCGCCACCCCCTGTCGTCGCTGACCGCTCAGGAGATCGCCTCGACGCGCGAGGTGCTCGTGAGCGCCGGCCTCGTGCACGAGGGCACCCGTTTCGTGTACGTCGGGCTCCAGGAGCCCACCAAGCCGGAACTGCGCGAGGCCCGGGACGGGGGCACGACCCCCGTGCGCCGCGCCCGCGTCCTGCTGCACGACGTGCGCGTCGTGGAGGCGAAGGACGTCATCGTCGACCTGGACGCGCGCAGGATCGAGTCCACCACCGAGCTGGACGCCGAGGCCGACGGGCAGCTGCCCATCCTCGACGAGGAGTTCGAGCTCGTCGAGCAGCTGCTCGCCACCGACGAGCGCTGGCTGGCGGCGCTGGCCGCGCGGGACCTCGACGTCGCCGACGTGCGCGTCGCGCCGCTGTCGGCCGGCGTCTTCGAGGACATCGAGGGCGAGGTCGGCAAGCGCATCCTGCGCGGCCTGGCCTTCCGCCAGGACCACCCGGAGGACCACGCCTGGGCGCACCCGATCGACGGCCTCGTCGGCTACGTCGACGTGATCGCCCGCGAGGTCACCCAGGTCGTCGACCTCGGGGTCGTCCCCGTGCCGCAGGGTTCGGGCAACTACGACGACCCGGCGGTGCGCGGGGAGTACCGCACGAGCCAGAAGCCGATCTCGATCACCCAGCCCGAGGGCCCGTCCTTCACCCTCGACGGCGACCTGCTGCAGTGGGAGAACTTCTCGGTGCGCGTGGGTTTCGACGCCCGCGAGGGGCTCGTGCTGCACGAGATCTCCTTCTTCGACCGCGACCAGGAGCGCCAGCGCCCGATCATCCACCGGGCCTCCATCGCCGAGATGGTCGTGCCGTACGGCGACCCGTCGCCGGTGCGCAGCTGGCAGAACTACTTCGACACCGGTGAGTACCTCATCGGTCGCTACGCCAACGCCTTGGAGCTGGGCTGCGACTGCGTGGGGGAGATCACCTACCTGGACGGTGTGATCGCCGACGAGACGGGCAACCCGCAAGTGCTGCCGAACGCCGTCTGCATCCACGAGGAGGACTACGGCATCCTCTTCAAGCACACCGACCTGTGGGCGGGGAAGTCCGCCGTGCGCCGGCAGCGCCGCCTCGTGATCTCCTTCTTCACCACCGTCGGCAACTACGACTACGGCTTCTACTGGTACCTCTACCTCGACGGGACCATCGCGTTCGAGGCCAAGGCCACCGGCATCGTCTTCACCTCCGCCTACCCCGGCGAGGGCTACCCGTACGCCTCGGAGATCGCGCCCGGCCTGGGTGCCCCTTACCACCAGCACCTGTTCAGCGCACGCCTGGACATGGCGGTGGACGGTGACACCAACCTCGTCGAGGAGGTCGACGTCCAGCGGGTGCCGACCGGTCCGGACAACCCTCGCGGCAACGCGTTCACCACCTCCGTCACCCCGTTGCGCACCGAGCTCGAGGGCGTGCGCAAGGCGAACCCGGCCCTGGCGCGGGTCTGGCACATCAGCAACCCGAACCGCGAGAACGCGCTGGGGCGCCCGGTGGCCTACGCGCTGTTCCCCGAGGGGCAGCCGACGCTGCTGGCCGCGGACGACTCCTCGATCCGGAAGCGTGCGGCGTTCGCGGCCGAGCACCTGTGGGTCACCCGCTACGACCCGGCCGAGCGGTACTCCGCCGGCGACTTCGTCAACCAGCACTCCGGCGGTGCGGGCCTGCCGGCCTACGTCGCCGACAACCGCGACATCGACGGGCAGGACGTCGTCGTGTGGCACACCTTCGGCCTGACGCACGTGCCCCGGCCCGAGGACTGGCCGATCATGCCGGTGGACTACACCGGCTTCAAGCTCAAGCCAGTCGGCTTCTTCGACCGCAACCCCGCCCTCGACGTCCCGCCGACCTCCTCCGGGCACTGCTCCGCAGGCGCGGCTGCGGACGGCGACGGTGCGAGCGGCGGTTCCTGCCACGGCGGGCAGGCTGGTCGTGGCTGAGGCGGTGCGTGCCGGTGGCGGCGAGCGCCACGGGCTGCGCGGCACCATCGGCGTGCCGGGGATCGTGTTCCTCGTCGTCGCCTCCGCCGCCCCGCTGACCGCCATCGGCGGCGCGCTGCCGGTGATGCTCGCCATCGGCAACGGGGCGGGCGCCCCGTCGGCGTACCTCGTCGTCGCGCTCGTCCTGCTGCTGTTCAGCGTCGGCTACGCCGCGATGAGCCGCCACGTCACGGACACCGGCGCGTTCTTCGCCTTCGTCACCCGCGGCCTGGGTCGGCGCGCCGGGCTCGGTTCGGCCGGTCTGGCGCTGCTGACGTACACGGCCATCCAGGCCGCCGTCTACGGCCTGGCCGCCGCGACCCTGCAGGGCCTGGTCGTGCAGTACGGCGGCCCCGACCTCCCCTGGTGGCTGTGGGCGCTCGTGCTCGTCGCGGTCGTCGCGGTGCTCGGTTACCGCAACATCGACCTGGGCGCCCGGGTCCTCGGGTTGCTGCTGGTGCTGGAGATCGGGATCATCGCCGTCCTCACCGTCGCGATCTTCGTGAAGGGCGGGCCGGAGGGGACTTCCCTCTCCTCCTTCGACCCCTCGACCTTCACGAGCGGCTCCCCGGGCATCGCCCTGATGTTCGCCATCGCCTCCTTCATCGGTTTCGAGGCCACGTCGATCTACGGCGAGGAAGCCCGCGACCCGCGCAGGACGGTGCCGATCGCCACCTACGTCGCGGTCGTCCTCATCGGGGTCTTCTACGCACTGGCCAGCTGGGCGATCGTGACGGCGGTCGGCCCGTCGCAGGTGGTCTCCATCGCCGGGGAGCACCCGGCGGACCTGGTCGTCGGCGTCGTCAGCGGGCAGTACCTCGGTTCCTTCGGCGACCACGTCCTGCCGGTGCTGCTGTTCACCAGCCTCTTCGCCGCCCTGCTGTCCTTCCACAACGCCATCTCGCGCTACTTCTTCGCGCTCGGCCGCGACGGTGCGCTTCACTCCGTCCTGGCCCGCACCCACGGGCGGCACGGCTCCCCGCACACCGGTTCCCTCGCGCAGACCGTCACGGCCCTGGTCGTCCTGGCGGCCTTCGCGCTCGCCGGCGCCGACCCGGTGGCGCAGTTGTTCACCTGGATGTCCGGCCTGGCCACCGTCAGCGTCGTCACGCTCATGCTGCTGGCGTGCACGGCCGTGCTGGTGTTCTTCGCCCGAACCCGCCTGGACCGCCGGGCGTGGAACACCCGCGTCGCCCCCGCCCTGGGGGGGATCGGCCTGCTGGGCATCCTGGTGACGGTGCTGGCGAACTTCACCACGCTCATCGCCGGTTCCGCCGCCCTGGCAGGGTTCTTCATCGCCCTGGTGGTGCTGGCCTTCGTCGCGGGGTGGCTGCTGTCGCTGCGTTCGCGACCGGAAGGTGCGGCGCCCACCGCCTCCCCGGCGGTCGAGGACCTGGCGCAGCGGTGAGCGCAGTCGTCCACGTCGCCGCGGGTGCGGCGGGGCTGGCCGCGGCCGCCGGTGGACTGGTCGGCAGCGCCCGCCGGCGGGACCGGGACATCGCGGCGCACGCGGTGATGACCGGAGCCATGGCGTTGTGCCTGGCGGCGGCGCTGGGGGTGGGCGTTCCCGTGGAACTGCTGCTGCTGGCGGCCGTGGCCTCGTGGATCGGCGCCTGGACCGGGGCCGCCGCGGACCGCCGCGCCGGGCAGCGGTCCGGTCTGCCGCTGGACCTGGTGGCCACCGGGGCGCTGCTGCTGCTCATGCCGATGGGGCACGCAGCGGCTCCCGGACCGGTCGGCGGTGCGCACCTGCACTCCACGGGAGCCTCGTCCACCGCTCTGCTGGCACTGGTGGTGGCCGTCTCGTGGCTCGTGGTCTCGCTGCTGCGCTGCCGCCCGGGACGCACCGGAGGCGCGGCGCACGGGAGCGGCCTGCTGCCCTCGGTGTGCGCGGCGGGCATGGCCGGCAGCATGGTCGTCATGGCGGCCGTCGTGGTTTGACGTCTCACGTCGCGAAGAACTCTGTGCCGCAGGTGCTCCCGGAGCACCTGCGGCACTTCGCGTCTTGACCGGTCCTGGCTGGCGTGTCAGTGTGCGGGAACTCACAGCTGCCGCACCGGTGCCTGCGGGTCCACCCTCCGTCGAGGTCGACGGTGCAGGAACCCCCCGGTGCGACTGCACCCGAAACCCTCCTGGAGGCCTCGTGGCCCACCACTCGTTCTCGCGCCGCCGCGTGCTGCAGACCGGTGCCGCCGGTGCCGCAGTCGTCGGGCTCGCACCCCTCACCGCGTCGCCGGCCTCGGCCGGTTCCGGTTCCTCGTCCGGTGGACGCAGGAAGGCGGACACCGTCCTGGTCAACGGCCAGGTCGTCACCCTCGACGGCTGCAGCTCGATCGTCTCCGCGCTGGCCGTGCGCGGTGGTGAGGTCGTGCACGTCGGCGACGACGCCTCCGTCCGCCGCTGGATCGGCCGTGGCACGCAGGTCGTGGACCTGCGGGGGCGCACCGCGGTCCCCGGCATCAACGACTCCCACGTCCACCTGCTGCGCACCGGGCTGGCGATGCCGCCGCGCACGATCGACGTGGGCGGGCGGTCTCCGCGTCCATCGCAGCCGTGGCCGACGCCGTGCGCCGGGCTGCCGCGACGACCCCGCCGGGGGCGTGGATCCGCGGCAAGGGCTGGAACGAGGAACTGTTCGCCGAGGGGCGCGTCCCCAGCCGGACCGACCTCGACGCCGCCGCCCCCGACCACCCCGTCGTCCTGCTGGACTGGTCGAACCACCAGGCGTGGGTGAACTCCAAGGCGCTGGAGGTCACCGGGATCACCGCTTCGACGCCGGTCCCGGCGGGTGGCGTCGTGGTCCTCGACGCCTCGGGGCAACCCTCCGGGGTGTTCCACGAGACGGCCATGGCGCTGGTCAACGACCAGGTTCCCGCATTCACCCGAGCCGAGCAGCAGGCCGCCATCGAGGACGCCGCCGCGGTGCTCCTGCAGTTCGGCATCACCAGCGTCACCGAACCCGGCATCGGAGAGGTTCCCCGCTCGATCTACGAGGAGCTCGCCCGCGCCGGCGACCTGCCGCTGCGGGTCACGGCGCTTCTCAGCCGCCCCGACGACACCTACCCCGTCAGCGCCGCCCACGTCCGCGAGATCCTCGACGGGTACGAGGCCGCCGACGGCGTCGACCCGCGCTCCTTCTCCATGCGCGGCGTCAAGCTGCGCGCGGACGGCGTGCCCATCGGCAGTCGCACGGCGTGGATGCGCGAGGCGTACGTCGGGGGCGGGAGGGGCAGCCTGGTCACGGTCGGCGAGGACGACGCCGCGAAGGTCGCCGAACTCACCGAGATGGTCCGCCTCGTGCACGACGCCGGGTGGCAGATCGGCACCCACGCCACCGGCGACGCGGCCGTCGACGCCGTGGCCGCCGCCTACGCCGCCGCCTACGCCGCCTACGCCGCCGCCCACCGCCGGCGCCGGGGACGCGACCAGCGCCACTACGTCATCCACGGCGACTTCGCCCGGCCCGAGGCGCTGGCGCTGCTGGCGCGCCTCGGCTGCGCGGTGAACTTCAACCCCGCCATCCGACGGCTCATCGCGGACACGCAGCCCGCCGTCGTGGGCGCCGAGCGCGCCGCCTACGAATCGCCGATGGCGACCGCGCTGCGCGCCGGCGTCGTCGTGACGGCGGCGTCCGACTCGCCCAACGTCTCCCCGGACTGGCGCATCGGGGTTCAGGCGGCGATGACCCGCCAGGGGACCTCGGGAGCCGTCACCGGCGCCGAGGAGGCCATCGGCTTCGAGGACGCGCTGCGGGCCTTCACCACGGCGGGCGCCTGGCAGGACCACGCCGAGCGGTGGAAGGGGTCGCTGGAGACCGGGAAGGTCGGCGACGTCTGCGTGCTCGGCGAGCGGATCCTCGACGACGAGGGGGGCCTGCGGGTGCCGGCCGAGGAGTTCAGCACGGTCCCGATCGCCCTCACGCTCCTCGGCGGGCGCGTCGTGCACGACGCGGACGACTCCGCACGGGCAACTGCCGCGGCACCGGCGTCCTTCGTGGCCTCGCCGTCGCCCGACGCGATGTGCTCGCACTGCTGAGTCCTGGCGGCGAGCCCTGCTCGGCGGTGTGGCGACTGCCGTCGGCGTCGCCACCCAGGCTCGGACCGCCCGGGTAGAACCACCGCCGGCCGTCGGCGGTGCCGTGCCGATCGCCGCGGGTGGTTCTCGTCCAGGCAGCATCGTCGCTTTCGACGCAGCGGACCTGTCCAGGGCGATCCGTCGCCGCCAGGTCTCCTGCGTCGAGGTGATGACGGCGTACCTCGACCACATCGATGCGCTGAACCCCCTCGTCAACGCCGTCGTCAACCTCCGCCCGCGCTCGGAACTGCTGGCCGAGGCGGCGGAGAAGGACCGGCTGCTGCGCTCAGGAACCCGCCAGGGCTGGATGCACGGCTTCCCGCACGCGGTGAAGGACCTCGCCAACGTCGCGGGGATGAAGACGACCTCCGGCTTCTTCAGGCCACCGTTCGAGGCCCCGGTGGCGACCACTGACGCCCTGATTGCCGAGCGGATGCGGTCCGCCGGGGCGATCTTCATCGGCAGGACCAACACGCCGGAGCTCGGGCTGGGTTCACACACCTACGACGAGGTCTTCGGGACGACCCTCAACGCCTACGACCAGACCCGGTCCGCGGGTGGCAGCAGCGGTGGGGCCGCTGTCGCCGTGGCGCTGCGCATGGTGCTCGTCGCCGACGGCAGCGACTCCTTCGGCTCGCTGCGCAACCCCTCGGGTGGAGCAACGTGCCCGGCAACGAGGACCTGTGGCCGCTGCGGCTGGTGCACCGGCACTGGCTGATCGGCGGGATCCTCGCGCCGCTGCACGCGGACCCCGGGTACCGCGCGGCGATGAAGCCGGAGGCGCTGTACGAGGTGGAGGGGTTGCTGACGGGTGCCGACGGCAACCCTCCCATCACCGGGCTGGACGTCCACAACGCGTCGGTCAAGCGCACGGCCATGTACGAGACGTTCAGGCGGCTCTTCGAGGACGTGGACTTCGCGGTCCTGCCGACGACCCAGGTGTTCCCCTTCGACGCGTCGCTCACCTGGCCCCGTTCCATCGACGGCGTGCCCATGAGCTCGTACCGCCGCTGGATGGAGGTCACGGCGATCGGGACGCTGCTGGGCTGCCCGACCATCGCCCTGCCGGCGGGTCTCGACGCCCGCGGGCTGCCGATGGGGATCCAGGTGATCGCGCGGAACCACGACGACCTGTCCCTGCTGCAGCTGGCCCGCTCCTGGGAGAGGGCGACCGGCCGGGTGCAGCAGCACCCGCCCTCCCTGCTGGGTTGAACGGCGGGTTCCCGCACCACCCCCGGTGCAGCGGGCGCTGATCAGCGCCCGCTGCACCGGGGGTGGTTTCAGGCGTCGCGGGGCGTGCGGCCGGCGCCGGAGGGCTGGTCCTCGCCGTCGGTCACGTGCAGGTCGTTCCCGCGCGTCTCACCGGCGATCGTGACCGCCGCCCCCGAGATCAGGCACAGCACCATGACGTAGACGCCCACGGCCACCGAGGTCCCGGTGGAGCGGATGAGCAGTTCGGCGATGGTGGGGGCGAAGGCGCCTCCGAGGATGGCGCCCAGCGCGTAACCGATGGAGACGCCGGAGTAGCGCACCGAGGTGGGGAACATCTCCGCGTACATCGCCGACATGGGGCCGTAGGACAGGCCCAGTCCGATCGTCAACACGAAGATCGAGGCGCCGAACATCCAGATGTTGGCCGTCTCGATGAGCAGGAACATCGGGATGAGCCAGACGAACATGAGCGCGTACCCGGCCTGGAAGGTGCGCACCCGGCCGATGCGGTCCGACAAGGCACCGCCGTACAGGGTGAAGGTGAACCAGCCCAGCGAGGCGAAGACGGTCGCCAGCAGGACCGGCGGGCGCTCCATGCCGAGCGTGCCGGTGGCGTAGGTGATGAAGAAGACGATGACGAGGTACCCGGCGGCGTTGTTGGCGACGAAGATCAGCGCTGAGAGCAGCACGCCACGGGTGTTGCGGCGGAACAGGTCGCGCAGCGGGGTGGCTGACTCGCGCTTGCGCTGCAGCATGTCCTGGAAGACCGGGCTCTCCTCCACCGAGCGGCGGATGACGTAACCGACGGCGATGAGGACCACGGAGAGCAGGAACGGCACCCGCCAGCCCCACGACTCGAACTGCGCGGGGGTGGTGGAGGTGGTCAGCACCCACAGCACGGCGGTCGCCAAGATCAAGCCGAGCGGCACCCCGACCTGCGGGTAGGCGCCGAAGAGCCCGCGCCGGCCGACCGGGGCGTGCTCCACGGACATCAGGGCCGCCCCGCCCCACTCGCCGCCCGCGGAGAACCCCTGCAGGACGCGCAGCAGCACGAGCAGGACCGGGGCGGCCACGCCGATGCTCGCGTAGGTGGGCAGCAGGCCGATGAGGGCGGTGGCCGAGCCCATCAGCAGCAGGGTCAGCACGAGCATCTTCTTGCGGCCGAGGCGGTCGCCGAACCGGCCGGCGAGGACGGCGCCCAGCGGGCGGAACAGGAAGCTGATGCCGATGGTGGCCAGCGAGACGACGGTGGCGAGGCCGGGCGAGGAATCGCTGAGCGGTGCCAGGAACAGCGGTGCCAGCACGAGGCCGGCCGCCTGGGCGTACACGAAGAAGTCGTACCACTCGATGGTGGTGCCGGCGAGGGTGCCGGCGAGGACCCTGCGCTCGTCGGGGGTGAGGCGCCGGCGTGCGGCGGTGTTCGTGGTGGTTGCCATGGGAACTCCATCGTCCTGTAGGCGGTGTCGTCGTCGGGTGCGGCGGTGGTGCTGTCGGGCCGGGGAACGCCCCGGTGCTGCGCGGCACGGGCCGTCGTGCTCCGACAGTCAACCAGAGGGGCTGCGGGCTCGTGGCGCGTGGAACGGCACTGCGAGGGACGTCGTCCGCGGTCGCTGTGCCCGGGCGCCGGTCGCGCCGTAGCGGCCGGGGTCCGTGGACCTCAGGAACCGGTGAAGACGGGTACCCGCTTGGCCTGGAAGGCGGCGAAGCCCTCGCGGTAGTCGGCGCCGCTGCTGGCCTCGCGCTGGGCCTGCGCCTCCAGGGACAGCACTTCCGGCAGCGGTAGCGCCTCGTCGCGGATGCGCGCCAGCAGCCGCTTGCTCGCGGTGAAGGCCGCGGTGGGGCCGGCGGCCAGGGCGCCGGCGAGCTGCTGGGCCTCGGGCAGCGCGGTGCCGGGGGCGACGGCGCGGGTGATCAGGCCCCAGGCGGCGGCCTCGGTCCCGCTGAGCAGGCGCGCGGTGTAGATCAGTTCCAGCGCGCGGGCGCGTCCGATCCGCTCGGTCAGCAGCAGGTGCCCACCGGAGTCCAGGACGGCGCCCAGGCGCGCGAAGGGGGAACCGAGCTTGGCGTCCTCGCCCGCCAGGACGAGGTCGCACGCCAGCGCCAGGCCCAGCCCGACACCCAGGGCGGGGCCCTCGACGGCGGCGAGGGTGGGCACGGGCAGGTCGGTCAGGCGCTGCACGAGGGGGTTCAAGACCTCCTCGAGCACGGCACCGGCGTCCTCGGCGGCGGGGTCGACGCCGGAGATGTCCCGTCCGGCGCAGAAGGCCCCGCCGGCACCGGTGAGCACCAGCGCGCGCACCTCGCCGGAGCCGGTGCGCGCCTCGACGTCGCTCAGGGCGTCGGCGAGCTCGGCCGCTGCGTCCAGGTCCAGGGCGTTGCGGCGCGCGGGACGGTCCAGGGTGAGCACGGCGGCGCCGGCCTCGACGGTGAGCGAGACCACCGGGGAGGCGGCCGGTTCGGGCGGGGTCGTCCCGCTGGGCACGCTCACGCCTTCGGGCGCAGGTCGACGATGCGGCGCATCTTGCCGACGGAGCGCTCGATGCCGTCGGGGTCGACGACCTCGACCTTCACGGTCACGCCGATGTTGTGCTTGATCAGCTTGCACAGCAGCGTGCCGGCGGCCTCGGCGGTCTCGGCGGCGCAGTCCTCGCGCCGCTCCACGCGCACGACCATCTCGTCCATGCGGCCCGGGCGCACCAGCACGCACTGGAAGTGGGGGGACAGCTCGGGCGTGCGGAGGATGAGCTCCTCGATCTGGGTGGGGAAGACGTTCACGCCGCGCAGGATCATCATGTCGTCGGTGCGGCCGGTGATCTTCTCGATGCGGCGGAAGCTGCGCGCGGTGCCCGGCAGGATGCGCGTCAGGTCGCGGGTGCGGTAGCGCACCACCGGCATGGCCTCCTTGGTGAGGGAGGTGAACACCAGTTCGCCGTACTCCCCGTCGGGCAGCACCGCACCGGTCATGGGGTCGATGACCTCGGGGTAGAAGTGGTCCTCCCACACGTGCAGGCCGTCCTTGGTCTCCACGCACTCGCTGGCCACGCCAGGGCCCATGACCTCCGAGAGGCCGTAGATGTCCACGGCGTGCATGTCCAGGTTGCTCTGCACCTCCTGGCGCATCTGGTCGGTCCACGGCTCGGCGCCGAAGACGCCGACCTTCAGCGAGGTGCTGCGCGGGTCCACGCCCTGGCGGCGCATCTCGTCGAGGATCGCCAGCATGTAGGTGGGGGTGACCATGATGACGTCGGGGGCGAAGTCCTGGATCAGGCGCACCTGCCGCTCGGTCTGGCCGCCGGAGACGGGGATGACGGTGCACCCCAGCGCCTCGGCGCCGTAGTGGGCGCCCAGCCCGCCGGTGAAGAGGCCGTAGCCGTAGGCGACGTGGACCTTGTGCCCGGGGCGGGCGCCGGCCGCGCGCAGGGAGCGGGCCACCACCTGCGACCAGTTGCGGATGTCACCGGCGGTGTAGCCGACGACGGTGGGCTGGCCGGTGGTGCCGGAGGAGGCGTGGATGCGGGAGACCTGCTCCTGCGGGACGGCGAACATCCCGAACGGGTAGTTGGCCCGCAGGTCCGCCTTCATCGTGAAGGGGAACTTCGACAGGTCCGCCAGTTCCTGCAGGTCCTTGGGGTGCACGCCGAGCGCGTCGAAGGCGTCGCGGTAGTGGGGGACGTTCTCGTAGGCGTGCTGCAGGGACCACTGCATCCGCTGCAGCTGCAGCGCCTCGATCTCGTCGCGGGAGGCGGTCTCGATCGGCTCGAGGTCGCCGGGGCGGGGGTTGAGGTTGTCCACGGGAGGGCTCCAGGTCGACGGTGACGGGCTGGTGGGGACGGGGACTGCGGGGGCGTGCGTGCTCGCTCGGCCGGGCGGCGCTTCAGACTGCGCCGAGGAGCACCGAGATCCCCTGGCCGACACCGACGCACATGGTGGCCACGGCGTGCCGGCCGCCTCGGCGCTGCAGCTCGCGGGCGGCGGTCAGCACCAGCCGCGAGCCTGTGGAGCCCAGCGGGTGGCCCAGCGCGATGCCGCCACCGTGGGGGTTGACGTGCTCGGCGTCGTCGGGCAGCCCGAGTCGGCGCAGCACGGCCAGGGCCTGGGCGGCGAAGGCCTCGTTGAGCTCGAGGACGTCGACCTCGCCGATGCTCAACCCCGAGCGCTTGAGCAGCTTCTCGGTGGCGGGGACCGGCCCGAGCCCCATGGTGCGCGGGTGCACGCCCGCGGTGGCGGCGCTGAGGACCCGGGCGACGGGCTGCAGGCCGTAGCGGCGCACCGCGTCCTCGGAGGCGATCAGCAGCGCCGAGGCGCCGTCGTTGACGCCGGAGCTGTTGCCCGCCGTGACGGTGCCGCCGGGCCGGAACGCCGGGCGCAGCCCGGACAGCGCCTCGAGCGAGGTCTCGCGCGGGTGCTCGTCCTGCGCGACGACCGTCTCGCCCCGCTTGCCGGGGATCGTCACGGGGGTGATCTCCTCGGCGAAGACGTCCCGGGAGGCGGCGGCGCGCTGCTGGCTGCGCAGCGCGAAGGCGTCCTGGTCCGCGCGGGAGACCCGGTCGTCCTCGGCGACGTTCTCGGCCGTCTCGCCCATGGAGTCCGTGCCGTACGCGGCCTCCAGCGCCGGGTTGACGAACCGCCAGCCGATGGTCGTGTCGTGCACCTCCACCGCGCGGGAGAACGCCTTGTCCGCCTTGGGCATGACGAACGGCGCGCGCGACATGCTCTCCACCCCACCGGCGACGACGAGGTCGGCCTCACCGGCGGCGATGCTGCGCGCGGCGATCGCGACGGCGTCCGCGCCGGAGCCGCACAGCCGGTTCACCGTGGTGCCGGAGACGGTGTGCGGGTAGCCGGCCAGCAGCAGCGCCATGCGGGCCACGTCGCGGTTGTCCTCACCGGCCTGGTTCGCGCAGCCGAGCACGACGTCGTCGACGGCCTCCAGGTCCACGCCGGGGTTGCGCCCCGCCAGTTCGCGCAGCACGTGCGCGGCCAGGTCGTCGGGGCGCACGCTCGCCAGCGCCCCGCCGTAGCGGCCGATGGGGGTGCGGACGCCGTCCACCAGGTAGGCGGTGCCGGTCATGGGTCCTCCTTCTGCGGGGCGGCTCTGCGAGGGGCGGCGGGTCGCCCGGGCGGGGCGTCGGTGGGGCGGGACTTCAGCGCAGGGGATCGGCCGGGCGCAGCGGCACGGCCCTGCTGCGGCCGCGGAACTCCGCCACGACGCGGTCGCCGCACTCGACGCGGACGTCGTACAGGCCGCTGCGCCCGCGCAGCACGCGCTCCTCGGCGGTGGCGACCAGGGTGTCACCGGCCCGGGTGGGCTCGAGGAAGGCGATGTCGGCGCCGGCGGCGACGGTGGCGGTGCCTCGGCTGTTGCAGGCGTAGGCGAAGGCGGTGTCGGCCAGGAGGAAGAGGTACCCGCCGTGGGTGTTGCCGTACCCGTTGGTCATGCTCGCCCGCACGGTCAGGCCGACCTTCGCGGTGCCCTCGCCGACGCTGAGCAGCTCCAGCCCCAGGTCGGCCAGCACGGCGTCGGCGGCCTGCATGCCGGCGACGCCCGCCGCCGTGGGCGGCGTCGGCCCGGGTGGGACCTGCGCGGTCATGGCCGTCTCCTCGTCCTCGAGCACGTTGTCGACCGAACGTTCGGTTTACGGGGTCCGCCCGGAGCCTGTCAAGCGATCGGCTGCACCGGGGTCGTGTCGCGGGTGCACGGCGTCGTGGCGGTGCCGCGGTCCCGTCGGCGCGTGCGCGCAGCGTGCCATGCTCGCGTCCATGGCCGCTCCGCAGTCCGCCCGCCGGGTCCAGCGCTACGACACCGCCTCGCTGCTCCAGGTGGCCGTGCGCGTCTTCACCGAGCGCGGTTACGACGGCACCAGCATGGAGGACCTGGCGCGCGCCGCCGGGGTGACGAAGTCGTCGATCTACCACCACGTGGACGGCAAGGAGCACCTGCTGCGCCTGGCGCTCGAACGCGCCCTGAACCCCCTCTTCGCCGTCCTGGAGGAACCCGGCGCCACCAAGGGGACGGCGCTGGACCGCCTGGAGCACGTGCTGCGCCGCGAGGTGGAGGTCCTCGTGGCCGAACTGCCGCACGTCACGCTGCTGCTGCGCGTGCGGGGGAACACCGACACCGAGCGCTGGGCGCTGCAGCGCCGCCGGGAGTTCGACGCGCTCGTCGCGGCGCTCGCCGGGGAGGCCGTCCGCGAGGGGGCGCTGCGCGACGACCTGGATCCCGCGCTGATCACCCGGCTGGTCTTCGGGATGATCAACTCGGTCGTCGAGTGGTACCGCCCCGACGGTGCCCGCGACGGCGAGGACCGTCCCGACGGCGTGCGCCCCCCGGCCGCCCGGCTGGCCGACGCCGTCCTGGCGCTCTCGCTCGACGGGCTGCGCGCGCGCTGATCCCGCCGGGACCGCCCGCCCGTCGGTGCCCGGCCCGCCCGCCGGGGCGTTCCCCTTGACGCCGGCGGCGCGCTGCGCGAAGCTCAAACCGAACGTTCGGTCGGTTGCGAGGAGGATCCCGTGTCAGTGCAGACCGCGCGCCCCCCGTCCCAGCAGGGAGCGGTGGTGGCCGACGAGGCGATCGACGAGGCGGAGCTGCAGCGCCGCTTCGAGGCGACCATCGCCGCCGACGAGCGCGTCGAACCGCGCGACTGGATGCCCGAGGCCTACCGCAGGACGCTCGTGCGCCAGATCGCCCAGCACGCCCACTCGGAGATCATCGGCATGCAGCCGGAGGGCAACTGGATCACCCGCGCGCCCAGCCTGCGCCGCAAGATGATCCTGCTGGCCAAGGTCCAGGACGAGGCCGGTCACGGGCTGTACCTGTACAGCGCCGCGGAGACCCTGGGCGTGGACCGCGCCGAACTGCTCGACCTGCTGCACGCCGGCAAGCAGAAGTACTCCTCGATCTTCAACTACCCCACGCTGACCTGGGCCGACATGGGAGCCATCGGCTGGCTCGTCGACGGCGCCGCGATCGTCAACCAGGTGCCGATCACCCGCTGCTCCTACGGGCCCTACGCGCGGGCGATGGTGCGCATCTGCAAGGAGGAGTCCTTCCACCAGCGGCAGGGCTTCGAGATCCTCAACCACCTGTCCCACGGCACCCCCGAGCAGCACGCCATGGCCCAGGACGCCGTCGACCGGTGGTGGTGGCCCTCCATCATGATGTTCGGCCCGCCGGACGACGCCTCGCCCAACAGCGAGCGCTCCATGGCGTGGAAGATCAAGCGCTTCTCCAACGACGAGCTGCGCCAGCGCTTCATCGACATGGCCGTGCCGCAGGCCGAGGCCCTCGGGCTCACCCTGCCCGACCCCGAGCTGCGCCTGGACCCCGAGACGGGGCACTACCGCCACGGCCCGATCGACTGGGACGAGTTCAACGAGGTGATCCGCGGCAACGGGCCCTGCAACGCCCAGCGCCTGGAGCTGCGCGTGCAGGCCCACGAGCGCGGCGCCTGGGTCCGCGAGGCGGCCGACGCCTACGCCGCCAAGGTCGCGCAGCGCGAGGCGGAGGCGGTGGCGGCGTGAACGTGCCCGAGGAGCAGGACGCGTCGAACGCCCCGGCGGACGCCGTGACGGACCCCGCGGGCGCGGCACGCGCCGAGGGCGGGCACGGCGCGGTACCGGTCGCGGGCGTCCCCGCGGGATCGCCGGTGCCGACCCCGGCCTCGCGGCGGGACTGGCCGCTGTGGGAGGTGTTCGTCCGGGGCCGTCGCGGCCTCTCGCACACCCACGTCGGCAGCCTGCACGCCCCCGACGCCACCATGGCGCTGCGCAACGCCCGCGACCTGTACACCCGCCGGCAGGAGGGCGTCTCGCTGTGGGTCGTGCCCGCTGCGGCGATCACGGCCTCCAGCCCCGACGAGCGCGACCCGTTCTTCGCGCCGGCCGCGGACAAGGCGTACCGGCACCCGACCTTCTACGACGTGCCCGAGGGGGTGCAGCACCTGTGAGCACCCCGACCCCGGTCGCGAGCTCGGCCCCCGCCGCCCCGGCAGCAGGTGGCGAGTCGGCGGCCGACGCCGCCGTGGCGACCTACCTGCTGCGCCTGGCGGACGACGCCCTCGTCCTCGGCCAGCGCCTGGGGGCGCAGCTGACCCGCGCCCCGCAGCTCGAGGAGGACGTGGCGCTGGCCAACATCGCCCTGGACCTGCTGGGGCAGGCGCAGCCGCTGCTGGCGCGGGCCGGGCAGCTGGAGGGTCGCGGCCGCGACGAGGACGCCCTGGCGTTCACCCGCGACGAGCGCGAGTTCCTCAACTGCCAGCTCGTCGAGCAGCCCGACGGCGACTTCGCCGAGACCGTCGTGCGCCAGCTGTTCTTCTCCACCTACCAGCTGCTGCTGCTGCAGCGCCTGGTCGACAGCGCGGACGAGGTCCTCGCCGGGGTGGCGGCCAAGGGCGTCAAGGAGGTGGCCTACCACCGCGACCACGCCGTGCAGTGGGTCCTGCGCCTGGGCGACGGCACCGAGGAGAGCCACCGCCGCGTGCAGGCCGCCCTGCAGCGGTTGTGGCCGTTCGTGGGGGAGCTCTTCGAGACCGACGACCTCGTGCGCGACCTCGTCGAGCGCGGCGTGGCCACCGACCCGGCGCAGCTGCGCGCGGCGTGGGACGCCGACATCGACGCGGTGCTGACCGAGGCGACGCTGCAACGGCCGACGGCCCGGCGCACCGCGACGGGAGGTCGCCGCGGCGAGCACACCGAGTGCTTCGGGTACCTGCTGGCGGAGATGCAGCACCTGCACCGCTCGCACCCCGGGGCGACGTGGTGAACGGGCTGGTCGAGCACGCCCGGCAGCCTGAGCGCCCGGTTCCCCCCGTCGACGTCGAGCGGGCCCGAGCCGTCGCCTCGCAGGTGCCGGACCCGGAGGTGCCGGTCCTGACCGTCGCCGACCTGGGGATCCTGCGCGACGTGGCGGTGGACGGCGGCCGGGTGCGCGTGACCATCACCCCCACCTACTCCGGGTGCCCGGCGGTCGGGACGATCCGCGAGGACATCACCACCCGCCTCGCCGAGGCCGGCTACCGCGACGTCGAGGTCGTCACCACCCTCAGCCCGGCGTGGACGACGGACTGGATGAGCGAGGACGGCCGGCGCAAGCTCGCCGAGTACGGCATCGCCCCGCCGCAGCGGCGTCCCGGTGGCCCGGTGGCCCTGACGCTGTCGCTGCGCTGCCCGCACTGCGGGTCCCCGCGCACCCGCGAGCTGAACAGGTTCGGCTCCACCGCCTGCAAGTCCCTGTGGGTGTGCGGCGACTGCGCCGAGCCGTTCGACCACTTCAAGGACCACTGACACCGGGCCGTCGGGCCCCGAGCACGCACGAGGAGCGAGTCGATGACGACCGTGCAGGAGAACGCCGCGCAGACCGCGGCGCCGGGTCGCGCGAGGCGCCAGCAGTTGTCCTTCCACCCCCTGCGCGTCAGCGACGTGGAACGTCTGACCGACGAGGCCGTCGCGATCTCCTTCGAGGTCCCCGAGGACCTGCGCGCTCTCTACGAGTTCACCCCGGGTCAGCACCTGACCCTGCGCCGCACCATCGACGGCGAGGAGGCCCGGCGCAGCTACTCCATCTGCGCGCCCGCCGGCACCGGCCGCCTGCGGGTGGCCGTCAAGCGCATCGACGGCGGCGTCTTCAGCGAGTGGGCCACCTCGGAGCTGCGCGCCGGCGACGAGATCGACGTCATGGCCCCCGCCGGCCGCTTCGGCATCTCCTTCGAGCCCGGTCGCGCGCGGCACTACACCGCCATCGCCGCCGGCAGCGGCATCACCCCGGTCATCTCCCTGGTGGAGACGGCGCTGGCGGTGGAGGAGGGCAGCCGCTTCACCCTCGTCTACGGCAACCGCACCAGCGCCAGCGTGATGTTCCTGGAGGAGCTGGCGGACCTGAAGAACCGCTACCCGCAGCGCCTGCAGGTGGTCCACGTCCTCTCCCGCGAGGCGCAGGACGCACCGCTGCTGTCCGGGCGCATCGACGCCGAGAAGCTCACGCTGCTGCTGACGAGCGTCCTGGAGCCGGAGGACGTCGAGGAGTGGTTCCTCTGCGGGCCCGCGGAGATGGTCCAGGAGTGCCGCCGGGCCCTGGCCGAGGCCGGGGTTCCCGCGGCGGCCGTGCACCACGAGCTCTTCCACGTCGCCGGTGCGGGGCCCGCGCCGCGCCGGCGCAGCAGCAGCGACGACACCGGGCCGCGCAGCAGCGTCACCGTCCTGCTCGACGGGCGCAGCACCGCCATCGAGCTCGGCGCCGAGGACGAACCGGTCCTCGACGCCGTCCTGCGGGTGCGCGCCGACGCGCCCTTCGCGTGCAAGGGCGGGGTGTGCGGCACCTGCCGGGCCAAGGTCGTGGAGGGCAGCGTGCGCATGGACCACGACTACGCCCTGGAGGAGGCCGAGAAGGCCGCCGGGTACGTGCTGACCTGCCAGGCCCACCCCACCAGCGAGCGCGTGCTCGTGGACTTCGACGCGTGAGCGCCGTGCAGGAGGGGCGCGCGGGGACCTCGACCGCCCTGCTCGTGGACGAGCGCGAGGACCGGGTGGTCGCGCGCATCGACGGCCCGGCCACCCGCAACGCCATCGACGCCGCCCTCGTCGAGCAGCTGCACGAGTTGTGCGCCCGGCTGGAGGAGGAACCCAAGGTCCTCGTCCTCGCCGGTGGTGACGGGGTGTTCGCCTCCGGGGCGGACATCCGCCAGCTGCGCGAGCGCCGCCGCGAGGACGCCCTGCGCGGCATCAACTCCGGCGTCTTCGACCGCATCGCCAAACTGCCGCTGCCGAGCATCGCCGCCGTCGACGGGCACGCCCTGGGGGGAGGGGCGGAACTCGCCTACGCCTGCGACTTCCGCATCGCCACCGGGCGCACCCGCTTCGGCAACCCCGAGGCCGGGCTGGGCATCATGGCCGCCGCCGGGGCGACGTGGCGGTTGCGCGAGCTCGTCGGCGAACCGCTGGCCAAGGAGGTGCTGCTGGCCGGGCGCGTCCTGGACGCCGGCGAGTGCCTGGCCGCGCACCTGGTCACCGAGGTGGTCGAGGTGGACGACCTGCTGCCCGCCGCGCACCGCCTGGCCGACCGCGTCCTGCGCAACGGCGAACTCGCCCTGCGCCTGACCAAGCTGGCCCTGCGCGTGCCCGCCGGCGCGCACCCCGCCTTCGACGACGTCGCCCAGGCGGTCCTGTTCGAGACCGAGGAGAAGGAGCGGCGCATGACCGCCTTCCTGGAGCGCAAGCGCGCCCACCGCACGCCGGACGCCGGCGGTGCGAGCACGACCGGCACGGACGAGGGGGGCCGGCGGTGAGCGCGAGCACCGACACCGCGCCGCGGTCGCCCGCGCAGTCGTCCCTGCCCGAGGACGCCGGTGTCCTCGGCGGCGGGCGGATGGGATCCGGCATCGCCCACGCCCTGCTGCTGGCGGGCTGCCGCGTGCGCGTGGCCGAGTCCGGCGCCGAGCGCGTCGCGGCGGCCCGCGCGAACGTCGAGAAGGCCGTGCGGGCCAGCGCCGAGCGCGGCACCCTCGACCCCGCGGCGCTCGACGGCGTCCTGGCGCGCCTGGAGGTGGGGGAGGGCCCGCAGTTCCTGGCCCCCGCCGGCCTCGTGGTCGAGGCCGTGCCCGAGGACCCCGCCCTGAAGGCGCGAGTGCTGAGCGCGCTGGACGCCGTGCTCGCCCCGGACGCGGTGCTCGCCTCCAACACCTCCTCGATCAGCATCGCCGAACTGGGTGCGGCACTGCCGGAGCACCGGTCGCTGATCGGGTTGCACTTCTTCAACCCGGTGCCCGCCAGCACCCTGGTCGAGGTGGTCCTGCGCCCGGGAACTCCCGACGAGCTGGTGGACCGTGCCCGCGGCTGGGTGCAGCAGATGGGCAAGACCGCCGTCGTGGTGCGGGACTCGCCGGGTTTCGCCAGCAGCCGCCTGGGTGTCGCGCTCGGCCTGGAGGCGGTGCGCATGCTCGAGGAGGGCGTGGCCAGCGCCGAGGACATCGACGCGGCGATGGCGCTGGGCTACAAGCACCCCGTCGGCCCGCTGCGCCTGACGGACCTGGTGGGCCTGGACGTCCGCCTCGGCATCGCCGAGCACCTCGAACGCACCCTGGGCCCGCGCTTCGCGCCGCCGCAACTGCTGCGCGACAAGGTCGCGCGGGGGGAGCTGGGCCGCAAGAGCGGTCAGGGGTTCTACACCTGGTGAGGGGTGGCGCCGCGGTGCCCCGGTCTTGACGGTCCCCGGCGCACCTGCAAGAGTTCCCAACCGAACGTCCGGTCGGTTACGGCCGCAGCAACCCGTGGAAGGTCATCGATGACTGTCACTGCCATGCGCGACGTCGCCACCGTGGAGAGCTTCATCGCCGGTCGCTGGAGCGGGCCCACCGGCGAGACGACCACCCTGCTGGACGCCGCGACCTCCGAGCCCGTCGCCCGCATCGGCACCGGCGCACCGGACGCGGCGAGCGCGGCCGAGCACGCCCGCCGCGTGGGCGGGCCCGCGCTGCGGGCCATGACGTTCCACGAGCGGGCGCTGGTCCTCAAGCAGCTCGCCCAGCACCTGAACGGGTGCAGGGACGCCTTCTACGACCTCTCGGCCCGCACGGGTGCGACCCGGCGCGACTCGCTCGTCGACGTCGACGGTGGTATCGGCGTCCTGTTCACGTACGGCTCCAAGGGCCGCCGGGAACTGCCCGGCGGATCGGTGTACCTCGACGGCCCGACCGAGGCGCTCGGGCGTGGTGGGCAGTTCGTCGGCCAGCACGTCTACACCTCCCGCCACGGCGTCGCCGTGCAGATCAACGCCTTCAACTTCCCCGTCTGGGGCATGCTCGAGAAGTTCGCCCCCGCCTTCCTCGCCGGTGTGCCCACGATCGCCAAGCCGGCCAGCCAGACCGCCTACCTCACCGAGTTCGTCGTGCGCGAGGCGCTCGACAGCGGCCTGCTGCCCGAGGGCAGCCTGCAGCTCCTGGCGGGCAGCGCGCGCGGGGTGCTGGACGTCCTGGGCGACCAGGACCTCGTCGCGTTCACCGGATCCGCCTCCACCGCGAACTCGCTGCGCTCGCACCGCGCGGTGCTCGAGGGCGGGGTCCGGTTCACCTCCGAGGCGGACTCGCTGAACTTCTCGCTCCTCGGGCCCGACGCCGTGCCGGGGACGGCGGAGTTCGACCTGTTCGTGCGCCAGCTCGTCACTGAGATGACCGCCAAGGCGGGGCAGAAGTGCACCGCCATCCGCCGTGCCCTCGTCCCCGACGCGCTGCTCGGGGACGTCGCCGAGGCGGTGCGCGAGCGCATCGCGCAGAAGGTGACGGTGGGCCACCCGCAGGCCGAGGGCGTCACCATGGGCGCGCTCGTCAGCCTCGCCCAGCGCGAGGAGGTCCGCGCCCGCGTCGCCGAGCTGCAGCGCGGTGCGCGGATCGTCGCCGGTGACCCCGGGCACGTCGAGACGGTCGGTGCCGACGCCGAACGGGGCGCGTTCCTGTCCCCGCTGCTGCTGCTGGCCGAGGACGCCGGCCGCGCCGAGGTCCACGAGGTCGAGGCGTTCGGCCCCGTCAGCACCCTCATCGGCTACGGCAGCACCGCGCAGGCGGTGGAGCTGGCCGCGCGCGGGCGCGGCAGCCTCGTCGGCTCGGTCGTCTCCAACGACCCGGACGTGGTCCGCGACGTCGTGCTCGGGGTGGCTCCCTGGCACGGTCGCGTGCTCGTCCTCGACCGCGACTCCGCGAAGGAGTCCACCGGGCACGGTTCGCCCCTGCCGCACCTGACCCACGGCGGACCCGGCCGCGCCGGCGACGGCGAGGAGCTCGGCGGCATCCGCGGCGTGCTGCACTTCATGCAGCGCACCGCCCTGCAGGGCTCCCCGCGCGCGCTGTCCGCCGTCACCGGCACCTGGGTGCCCGGGGCGCCGCGCACCACGCCGGACACGCACCCGTTCCAGCGGTCGCTGGCGGAGCTGCGCGTCGGTGACAGCGTCGAGGCCGGGCCCCGAACGATCACGCTGGAGGACATCGACCACTTCGCCGAGTTCTCCGGCGACCGGTTCTACGCCCACACCGACGAGGAGGCCGCGGCCGCGAACCCGTTCTTCGAGGGCCGCGTCGCCCACGGCTACTTCCTGGTCTCCCTGGCCGCCGGTCTCTTCGTGCAGCCGGACCCGGGCCCGGTGCTGGCGAACTACGGCCTGGAGAACCTGCGCTTCACCGCCCCCGTGTACCCGGGCGACGAGGTCCGGGTGCAGCTGACGGCGAAGTCCATCGCCCCGCGCGTGGACGCCGACTACGGCGAGGTCCGCTGGGACGCGCGGCTGCTCAACCAGCGCGACGAGACGGTCGCCACCTACGACGTGCTGACGCTGGTCGCCAAGACGCGCTGACGCCGACCGTCCGCACCGCCGCTGACGCCTCCGGACCGTTCGGGGGCGTCAGCGGCGCTCGTCGCTCAGGTAGCACGTCATGCGCGCCGAGCACACCGCCCGGCCGGCGTCGTCGACGACGGCGACCTGGTAGGTCGCCATCGTGCGGCCGCGGTGCAGCGGTGTCGCGGTGGCGGTGATCGTGCCCTCCCGGGCGCTGCGGTGGTGGGTGACGTTCAGCTCGACGCCCACGGCCGTGCGTCCCGGGCCGGCGTGGATCACGGCCGCCCACGAACCGACCGCCTCCGCGAGCGCGGCCGAGGCCCCGCCGTGCAGCAGGCCGAACGACTGGGTGTTCGTCGCCACCGGCATCGTGGCGACCAGTTCGTCGGCCGATGCCTGCAGGACGCGGATCCCGAGCTTCTCGTCGAGTTCGCCCGGTCGCAGGTCCGCTCGCGCGTCGGTCAGCGGGTTCTCGCTCACCGGCGCAGCCTACCGCTGCGGCACGGACGGGGGACCGGAGCGCAGGGACGGCGCGGGGCCTCCGGGCACGAGTTCCGGAGTCGTGGAGCCCCGGAGTTCCGGGGGCAGCCGGTCGCGGGTGCGCTCGGGCGACCGCCGCGGTCCCGCGCCGCGGGCACCCCCGGCGCCGAGCCGGAACCGCTGGCAGGCCCACGGGCCGGTCGACTCCGCGTCCAGCTGCTGCGCACCCCGGTCGTCCCCGGGCACTGCACCTATCCTCGAGCCGCGGCCGCACGGGCCGCACCGACGGGGCGGAGGAACGTGCGGGGACCGGCGTGGGGCTTGATGACGGTGCGCCCGCACGACGCGGCCCACTGGGGTGCGCTGCGCGCGGCGGTGGGCCTGGCGGTGCCGGCGCTGCTGCTGCTGGCGACCGGGAACCTCGAGCACGCGCTGCCCGTGACGTTCGGCGCCTTCGCCGGCGTCTACGGCCGCCACGCCCCCTACCGCGCCCGGCTGCGCGTGCAGGCCGGAGCGGGCGCGCTGCTGGTGGCCTGCGTCGTCGCGGGGACATCCGCCGCCGCCCTGGGGGTTCCCGCGCTGGCCGTGCTCGTCCCGGCGCTGGCCAGCGGTGCCGGGTTCCTCGCCGCGCGCCGCGAGGGCTGGCTGCCGCCGGGTTCGCTGTTCGCCACCTTCGCCGCGGGTGCGTGCGCGGCGCACCCGCGGCCGTGGGCGGACGTCGGTACCGCGCTCGCGCTGAGCGCGGCGGCCGCGGCCTTCGCGGTGCTGCTGGGGCAGGCGGGGGCGCTGCTGCCCGCCGGGCGGCGGCGGCCGAAGCGGCAGGTGGCCGCCGGGCCGTCGGTGGGGGAGCAGGTGCGCGACCCCGTGGCGCGCGGCGACCTGCTCGCGCACGTCCTGGCGCCGCTGCTGGCAGGGACCCTGGCGACGGCCGCCGGGGGCGGGCACCCGTACTGGGCGATGGTCTCGGCCGTCGCGCCGCTGTCCGCGGCCGGTGCCCGCGACCGCCTCGCCCGCTCGGTGCACCGCGTCCTGGGCACGCTGGCCGGGGTGGTGCTGGCCCTCGCGCTGCTCTCCCTGGAGCCGTCCCCGCTGGCCACGATCGCCCTCGCCACGCTGTTCCAGGTGTGGGCGGAACTGCTCGTGACCCGGCACTACGCCCTGGCCGTCGTGGGCATCACCCCGCTGGCGCTGCTCATGGTCCACCTCGCCGTCCCCGTCGACCCCGTCAGCGTGGCGGCCGACCGGGCCGTGCAGACCGTCCTCGGTTCCGCGGTGGCGGTGGCGCTGGTCCTGCTCGCCTCCCGCCGAGCCGCGAGCGGCGAGCGCTGAGGTCCGGTCGCCGGGAGCGGGCCCGGTTCCGCCGGCGCCGAGGGCTCAAGGCGGACGGGGAGGACGTCGAAACCCCGGTGGAGCTGTCGTGCCGAACGCGGGGGAGGCTGGGGTGACGCCGGTCCTCGCGCTGGCGTTCGCCTGCTCCGCGCTGGTGTGCGTGCTGACCGCCGCCCTCGCCTGGCGGCGGCGGGCGAACACCCCCGCGGCGGGGAGCCTGGCGGCGGCGATGGCGGGCTTCGCCGTGTGGTCGGCCGCGGACGTCCCCCTGCACCTGCCCGTGGGCCTCCTCGTGCAGCGGGTCGGCGGCATGGTCGGCTTCGCGGGCATCCACCTGGCCGTCCTCGGCCTGTGGTGCCTGAGCCGGGCCGTGGTCGATCGCCACTGGCGGCTGCGGCGCGGCGTCGCGCTGCGCCTGGCGACGGCGTCCACCCTCCTGGTGGCGGCCGTGGTCACCAACCCCTGGCACCACCTGGTCTTCGCCAGCGTCGGTGCCACCGGACCGGACCAGCGCCTGGACGTCAGCCTGGGGCCGCTGTTCTGGGTGCACACGGGCTACTGCTACCTCCTGCTGGGCTGGGGCGTGCTGCGCCTGACCACCGCGTGGTGGCGCGCCAGGTCGGTCTTCCGCCGCCAGCTGTCCCACCTGCTCGCCGCGGCGTGCGTCCCGCTGATCGGCAACGCCGCGGTGCTGGTAGCGGCACGCGGTGAGCACCCGGTGGACTACACCCCCCTCTTCTTCGCGGTGACCGGGCTGATCGACGCGCGGGCGATCCTCCGGCACGACCTGCTGCACCTGGTGCCGGTGGCGCGCGCCCGCGTCGTCGACAGCATCGACGACGCCGTGGTGGTCGTCGACCACCGGGCGCGGGTCATCGACCTCAACCCGGCGGCGTCGGTGCTGCTGGCGCGGAACGCACCCGCCGGGCACAGCGACCTCGTCGGCCGCCCGGCGGCGCAGGTGCTGCCGCCGCAGCTGGGCGACCTCCTGCGGGGCACGGCGGTGCGCGAGCACGCCGAACTGGCGGCCGGTGTGCACGTCGATGCCCGCGCCAGCGTCCTGACCGACCCCCGCGGGCACCTGCTCGGGTGGGTGGTGGTCCTCCGCGACGTCAGCGAGCTGGTCGAGCAGCGCGAACTGGCGCAGCGCGCCAGCGCCCGTCTGCGCGAACAGCTCGCCGTCACCCGGGCGCTGCAGGAACGTCTCGCCGAGGAGGCCGTCCGCGACTCCCTGACGGGCCTGCACAACCGCCGCCACCTCGTGCAGGTGCTCGAGCGGGCGCTGGCGGGTGCGCGGGAGAGCGGGGAGCCGCTGAGCGTCGTGCTCGTCGACATCGACCGCTTCAAGGCGGTCAACGACACCCACGGACACCGCACCGGTGACGCGGTCCTGCGCGCGGTGGCCGAGGGCCTGCGGGCGGGGTGCCGCGCCGGCGACACCGTCGCCCGCTACGGCGGTGAGGAGTTCGTGCTCGTGCTGCCCTCGACCTCCCGCGAGGAGGCCTTCCAACGCACCGAGGAGCTGCGCCGCCGCTGCGCCGCGGCCACCGTCCGCCTGCCGGGTCCGGTGCCGCACCCGCGTGAGGCCGCCTGGATCGCGGTGACGTTCTCCGCCGGGATCGCGACCTGCGCCGAGCACGGCACCGACGCGGACGGCCTGCTCGCCGCCGCCGACCGGGCCCTCTACGCCGCCAAGGCCGCCGGGCGCGACCGGGTCGTCGCCGCGCCGTGACGCCGTCACCCGCCGGCGCGCGCCATCCGGCCGGCGAGGACGGAGCACACGGTGATCTGCAGCGGGTGGTAGAGGACGATCGGGAGGGCGACGAGCCCCACGACGTGCGGGTCGAACAGCACCGTCGCCATGGGCAGCCCCGTGGCCAGCGACTTGTTCGACCCGCAGAACAGCACCGTGACCCGGTCGGGGCGGGTGGCTCCCCACAGCCGCGGCGCCCACCACGCCGCGGCGAGCACCACCGCGAGCAGCACCGCAGCGCAGGCGAGCACGACGGCGACCTCGGCCGGGTGCACCTGCTGCCACACGCCCTGGCGCACGCCGCGGCTGAACGCCGCGTACACCACGGCGACGATCACGCACCGGTCCAGGAACGACAACGGCCGCCGGTGCCGGCGGACCCACCCGCCGACGAACCCGCCCGCGGCGAGGCCGGCGAGGAACGGCACGAGCAGGAGCAGGACGATCCTGCCGCCCCCGGCGGCGTCGGGTCCGGCGCCGGAGGACCCCATCAGCAGCGCGGCCAGCAGGGGGGTCAGGACGATCCCGGCGAGGTTGGAGACCGTGGCGCTGACGACCGCGCCGGGCACGTTCCCCCCGGCCACGGCGGTGAACACCACGCACGACTGCACGGTGGAGGGCAGCACCGCCAGGAACAGCACCCCGGCGACGAGCCCGTCGTCGAGGAACCACCCGGTCGCCAGCGCCAGCAGAACCCCCAGCAGGGGGAAGAGCACGTAGGTGGCGCCGGCGACCGCTCCCTGCAACCGCCAGTCGCGCAGGCCCCGCAGCGCCTCGGCCGGCTGCATGCGGGCGCCGTAGACGAAGAAGAGCAGCGCCACGCCGGCGTTCGTGCCCCACGACAGCCCGGTCGCGACGGCGCCGCCCGCCGGGAGCAGCGCGGCCGAGGCGATGGCGGCGAGGACGGCGAGGACGAAGGGCTCGATCGGCCACCGGGCCGGGAACGGGAACCGGCGCGGCACCTCCGGAGGCTAACAGCCCGCTCCGGAGGGCCGGTGCAGCTGCCCGGTGGCCCGTGACCACGTCGAGGACGCGTCGGGATCAACCCCGGCGGCGGGGGCGGGCGCGGCGGCTGGCACCGTGGGGCGGTGACGAGCACGACCTCCCGCGCCGGGAGCGCCGACGGCGCCGGTCGGCCCCGCCGTCCCCGGCGGCCCGCCCGAGCGTGGCGCACCCGCTTCAGCCCCCACCCGGCGCAGCTGACCGTCGCCGGCTTCGCCGTCGGCGTCCTGGCCGGCACCGTCCTGCTGCTGCTGCCGTTCTCGCACCGCGAGGGCCTGCGCACCACCGTCGTGGAAGCGCTGTTCACCGCCACCTCGGCGCTGTGCGTGACGGGCCTGGCGGTCGTGGACACCCCCACGCACTGGTCCACCGCCGGACAGGTCGTCATCCTGGTGCTCATCCAGGTCGGCGGCTTCGGCATCATGGCGCTGGCCTCCCTGCTGGGGGTGCTCATCACCCACCGCCTGGGCCTGCGCGGCCGGCTGGCCGCCGCCGCGGAGGCCAGGACCGTGCAGGCCGGGGACGTGCGCACCCTGCTCATCGGCATCGCCCGCCTCACCCTCGTCGTCGAGGCCGTCACCGCCGCCGTGCTGGCCGCCCGCTTCGCCCTCGGCTACGGCGAACCGCTGCCGCGCGCGCTGTGGCTGGGCGTCTTCCACTCCGTCTCCGCCTTCAACAACGCCGGCTTCGCCCTCTACAGCGACAGCCTGGTCCGCTTCGCCACCGACCCGTGGATCTGCGTGCCGATCGCCGCCGCCGTCGTGCTCGGCGGCATCGGCTTCCCCGTGCTCTTCGAGCTGCGCCGGCACCTGCGCACCCCCGCCCGCTGGAGCCTGCACACCAAGGCCACCCTGCTCGGCACCGCCGTGCTGCTGCCGGCCGCCGCGGCCTTCTTCACGCTCGCCGAGTGGGGAAACCCCGGCACCCTGGGCCCGATGAGCGTGCCGGGCAAGCTGCTGGCGGGTGCCTTCCAGGGCGTCATGCCCCGCACGGCGGGGTTCAACAGCGTCGACGTCGCCCAGATGAACACCGGCACCTGGCTGGGCACCGACGTGCTGATGTTCATCGGCGGCGGCAGCGCCGGCACCGCCGGCGGCATCAAGATCACCACGTTCGCGGTGCTGCTGTTCGTCATCGTCTCCGAGGCGCGCGGCGACGACGACGTCCTCGCCTTCGGCCGCCGGCTGCCGCGCGGCGTGCAGCGCCAGGCCCTCAGCGTGGCGCTGCTGGGCGTGGCCGCCGTCGTCGTGCCCGCCGTCGCCTTCGCCCTGACGACGCCGTTCACCCTCGACCGCATCCTCTACGAGGTCGTCTCCGCCTTCGCCACCGTGGGGCTGTCCACCGGCATCACCGCCCAGCTGCCCGTGCCGCACCAGCTGGTCCTGGTGCTGCTGATGTTCCTGGGCCGCACCGGCACCATCACCCTGGCCACCGCCCTGGCCCTGCGGACCCGGCCCCGGCTGTACCGGCTGCCGCCCGAGCGCCCCATCGTCGGCTGACGCGCGCGGGGCTCGCCGGGAGGTCGGGGCGCCGCCTCACGGGCGCGAGCGCGCCACCGGCTGGTCGATGGAGACGTGCTCGTCCACCCCGCACACGTGCACCACCCCCGGCACGGTGCGCAGCAGCACCGCCGCGATGCGCCGCTGCCCCGGATCGTGCACCCCGTCCAGCGTCACCACCCCGTCCTCCACCTGCACCCGCCACGGCTGCCCCGGCAGGTCCTCCGCCAGCCGCGCCAGCGCCGCGGCCCGCACGTCCTCGTCCGGGTGCGCGATCGTGCGCAGCACGTCCCGGCGCGCCAGGATCCCCACCAGGCGGCGCCCGTCGCACACCGGCGCGGCGTGGATTCCGTGGTCCAGCAGCAGCGCCGCCGCCGTGGCCAGGTCCGTGCGCGGCTCCACCGTCAGCGGCCGCGTCGTCATCACCTCCGCGACCGTGCGCGGCGGCGCCGCGCCGTCACCGCTGTCCCCGTCGCGGTCCAGCTCGCGGCTGCGCGGGTCGGCGCCCAGGCGCTCGCGCAGCAGGTCGCTCTCGCTGAGCATCCCCACCAGGTGCCCGTCGGCGTCCAGCACCGGCACCGAGGAGACGCGGTGGTGCAGCAGCGTGCGCGCCGCGTGCGCCACCTCGTCGTCGTCCAGCACCGTCACCACCGGGACCGTCATCGCCTCGCGGACCAGCACCCCGACCACCTCCCGGCGCACCGCGACCCTCGCGGTGCTCCCGCCCTCGATGGTGGCCCCTGCGCGCGCCGACCGCCAGGGCCGTGAGGTCCCGGTGCTGCCCGGGCGGCGGCGGCAGCGGCTAGCCTCGGGCCCCACCCGCGCGTCCCACGACGCACCACAGCCCCCGGGAGCGAGCGCACCGTGCACGAGCAGTCCATCGCGCTCTACTACGACGACTTCGCCCCCCACTACGTGCCGGGGTGGCGCTCCCTGGAGCACTACGGCCCCCTCGTCGCCGACTTCCTGCTGCGCGCCGTGACCCCCGAGTGCCGGGTGCTCGACGTCGGGTGCGGGCCGGGGCAGCTGACCCGGGACCTCGCCCCGGACGTCGACGTCACCGGGATCGACCTGTCACCGCGGATGCTCGCGGTCGCTGGCGCCGCCCGGCCCGCGGGCCGGTACGAGCGGCACGACTTCCACGACCCGCTGCCGCGCGAGTGGGGCCGCTTCGACGTCGTCGTCGCCGTCGGCTGCCTGGAGTTCTGCCGCGACCTCACCGCCACGCTGCGCCACCTCGCCGACGCCTGCGCCCCCGGGGCGCGACTGCTGGTGGGGGTCGTCGAGGACCGCACCGCGCGCCGGCCCGGCGCCTCCCGGCGCCCGTTCTCCGAGGACGGCCTGCCGGGGGTCGACATGCACGCCTACGACGCCACCGCGCAGCTGGCGGCGGTCACGGCCGCGGGGCTGTCCCCCTGGTCGTACCGGTACGTGCCCGCCTGGCGGCACGAGGAGTACTCCTACGTCGTGCGGTACGGGCTGTGGGAGCTGCGCGAGGACGCACCGGGCGCGTGAGCGCCGGGCGCCCGGCCGCTCCCCACCCCGTCAGCCCGCCGCGGGGGAGGCGCCGCCGGCCCCGTGCGGGGTGCTGGGCGGGGTGCGCGGCGGGTCCGTGCGCATCACCAGCGCCAGCGCCGCCGCCGCGCGGGAGGTGTCCGGGCGCTCGCCGGCGATGAGGTCGGCGTACGTGAAAGACTCCGCCACCCGCACCAGCAGGTACGCCAGGTCGTGCGCCGGCAGCGGGAGCGCCAGCCGCCCGGCCGCCTCCTCCTGCACCAGCAGCGACTCCACCGTCGCGGTGAAGCGCCGCTGCGCCTCGCTCGCGGCCGTCGTCAGCAGCTTCAGCGCCCGCACCGGTTCGCGGTGCAGGAACGCGCGGAAGTACGCGGCGCTGATCAGCGCGTCGGTGAAGCGCGTGAGCACCTGCACCACGCGCTCGGCGCCGCCCGCGCCCACCCGCTCGTCGATGCGGTCCAGCGTCGGCTCGGCCAGCGACCACAGCAGCTCCGACAGCAGCGCGTCGCGGTTGCCCACCCACCGGAACAGCGAAGTGCGGTCCACGCCCAGCTGAGCGGCCAGCGCACCGACGTCCAGGCGCTCGCCGGCGATGAAGGTCCGGCGCGCCAGGCGGAAGGCGTGCACGGTGTCGCCGCGCCCGGTCCCGGCGGCCAGGCGCCGCGACAGCTCCGTCGGCACCAGCACCGCACCGCGCCGGCCCAGCGGCAACGACAGGACGTCGCGGTCGTCCACCCCCGGTGCGTGCAACACCTTCAGGAGTGTTGCAGACTGCGGGGGGAGTGGCGCACCGGCGCGCCACCGGTACCGCGACGGAGAGCCCCGTGACCGACCTGCTCACCAGCGACTTCTACGCCTTCCAGGCCGACGCCCTCACGCCCCGCGAGCAGCGGTCCGTGCTCGCCCTGCGCGACTACCTCGAGCGCGAGGTGCGCCCGATCGCTGACGAGCACTGGGTGCGCGCCGAGTTCCCCACCCGGGTCGTCGCCCCGCTGGCCGAGCTCGGCTGCTACGGCGCCGCCTGGCCGGAGACGCGCCGCTTCGCCAACTCCGCCGTGCACCGCGGCTGGATCGCCCTGGAGCTGGCGCGCGTGGACGCCTCCATCGCCACCTTCGTCGGCGTCACCAACGGCCTGGCCATGGGCTCGATCGCGCAGACCGGCTCGCCCGAGCAGCGCGAGCGCTGGCTGCCGCCCATGGCCCGCGGCGAGCTCGTCGGCGCCTTCGCCCTGACCGAACCCGGCTCCGGCTCCGACGTCGCCGGGGGACTGACCACCACCGCCCGCCGAGAGGGCGACGAGTGGGTCCTGGACGGGGCCAAGCGCTGGATCGGCAACGCCACCTTCGCCGACGTCGTCGTCGTGTGGGCCCGCGACGTCGCCGACGGGCAGGTCAAGGGCTTCCTCGTCGCGAAGGGCACCCCCGGGTTCACCGCCACGAAGATCGAGGACAAGATCGCGCTGCGCACCGTGCAGAACGCCGACGTCGTGCTCGAGGGCGTGCGCGTGCCCGAGGAGGGCCGCCTGGCGGGCGCGAACTCCTTCAAGGACACCGCCGCCGTGCTGCGCCTGACGCGCGCCGAGGTCGCCTGGCAGGCCGTCGGCGTGGCCATGGGCGCCTACGAGGCCGCGCTGGCGTACGCGCAGCGGCGCGAGCAGTTCGGTCGGCCCCTGGCCGCCCACCAGCTCGTGCAGGACCTGCTCGTGCGCAGCCTGGGCGACATCACCGCCTCCCTGGCCCTGTGCGTGCAGGTCTCCCGGCTGCTCGACGCAGGCCGCCAGCACGACGCGCACTCCGCGCTCGCCAAGGCGTACACCACCACCCGGATGCGCGAGACCGTCGCCCGCTGCCGCGAGGTCCTCGGCGGCAACGGCATCGTGCCCGAGCACGGGGTGGCGCGGTACTTCGCCGACGCCGAGGCGATCTACTCCTACGAGGGCACCCGCGAGGTCAACACCCTCATCGTCGGGCGCGCGATCACCGGGCACGCCGCGTTCGCCTGAGCGCGCGGCCGGGCGCGGCCCGGGCGGTGCGGGTGCGTCCACCCCGGCGTTGCCGCTGGTGGAGGGGTGTCGCTAGGTTGCCGCGCACGCCCTGACCAGCTGCGCCGACCCGCCTGCTGACCAGCGGGCCAGCCCCAGCCGGACGACCCGAGGTGACACCGTGGCCCTGCCGCCCCTGACCGCCGAACAGCGCGCCGCCGCACTGGAGAAGGCGGCCGCCGCCCGTCGCGAGCGCGCGGAGGTGAAGAACCGGCTGAAGTACGCCGGCGGCTCCCTGGAGGAGGTCGTCAAGGAGGGCCAGGAGAACGAGGTCCTGGGCAAGATGAAGGTCTCCGCCCTGCTGGAGTCCCTGCCCAACGTCGGCAAGGTCCGCGCCCGGCAGATCATGGCCGAGATCGGCATCTCGGAGTCGCGGCGGGTGCGCGGGCTGGGCGCGCACCAGATCGCCGCCCTCGTGGAGCGCTTCGGGCAGCCGGCCGCACCGGCCGGCGGCGACGGCACCGCGGCGCCCGGCGCGGAGGCGGACGCCCGCGCCGCCGCGAACGGGAGCGCGGCACGACCGTGAACGACCCGCAGCACCGCCCCGCGCACCGCCTCCCGGTCGAGCACCACCCGCACGCCCCCGGCCCGTCGCGCCTGACCGTGCTGGCCGGTCCCACCGCCGTCGGCAAGGGCACCGTCTCCGCCGACCTGCGCGCCCGCTACCCGCAGGTGTGGATCTCGGTGTCGGCCACCACGCGCCCCCAGCGCCCCGGCGAGGTCGACGGGGTGCACTACCGCTTCGTGTCCGAGGAGACCTTCGACGGCTACGTCGAGCGCGGCGAGCTGCTGGAGTGGGCCCGCGTGCACGGCCGGCACCGCTACGGCACCCCCCGCGGCCCGGTGGAGCAGGTGCTGGCCTCCGGCCGCCCGGCGCTGCTGGAGATCGACCTGGCCGGCGCCCGGCAGGTGCGCGAGGCCATGCCCGAGGCCCGGTTCGTCTTCCTCGCCCCGCCGAGCTGGGAGGAGCTGGTGCGCCGCCTGGTCGGGCGCGGCACCGAGGACGCCGAGGAGCGCGAGCGGCGCCTGGCCACCGCGCGCGTGGAGCTGGCCGCCGAGCCGGAGTTCGACGTGACCATCTACAACGACGACGTGCGCCGCGCCACCGACGAGCTGGTCACCTGGATGGGCGTGCCCACCGCGTAGGCCGTGCCGCCCGCCGCCCGCCGCCACCGCCCGGCGTGGGCGCCGCCCTCGCAGGACCTCGTAGGATGGGTCCCGTCTGCCCGCCGCCCGGCGGGGACGTCCCGATCCGGAGGAGACCCACCGTGGCTGGAACCGTCGCGTCGCCCGAGGGCATCACCAACCCGCCCATCGACGACCTGCTGACGGCCGCCGACTCCAAGTACGCGCTGGTCATCTACGCGGCCAAGCGCGCCCGGCAGATCAACGCCTACTACTCCCAGCTGGGCGAGGGTCTGCTGGAGTACGTCGGCCCGCTGGTGGAGACCCACGTGCAGGAGAAGGCCCTGTCCGTGGCGATGCGCGAGATCAACGAGGGCATGCTGACCTCGGAGCCCGTCGAGCAGTGAGCCCCACCGCGCCCCCGGGCGGCCCGCGCCGGGTCGTCCTGGGGGTCGCCGGCGGCATCGCCGCCTACAAGGCGGCGCTGCTGCTGCGCGAGCTGACCGAGTCCGGGCACGAGGTCACCGTCGTGCCCACCGCGGCCGCCGAGCGCTTCGTCGGCCGCGCCACCTTCGAGGCCCTCTCCGGCCGCCGGGTCGCCTCCGACGTGTGGACCGGCGCCGAGGACGTCCCGCACGTGCGGCTGGGCCGGCACGCCGACCTCGTCGTCGTCGCCCCCGCCACCGCCGACCTGCTCGCGCGCGCCGCGCACGGCCTGGCCGACGACCTGCTGACCAACGTGCTGCTGACGGCCACCTGCCCGGTGCTGCTGGCGCCGGCCATGCACACCGAGATGTGGCTGAACCCCGCCGTTCAGGCCAACGTCGCCCTGCTGCGCTCGCGGGGGACGACGGTGCTGGAACCCGCCTCCGGGCGCCTGACCGGCGCCGACACCGGGCCGGGCCGGCTGCCCGAACCGGCCGAGATCGCCGCCGCCTGCCGCCGCCTGCTCGGCTCCGGCTCTCGCGGCCACGACCTGGCCGGCCGGCGCGTCGTCGTCTCCGCCGGCGGCACCCGCGAGCCCCTGGACCCGGTGCGCTACCTGGGCAACCGCTCCTCCGGGCGGCAGGGCGTGGCGCTGGCCGCGGCCGCGGCCGCCCGCGGCGCGCGCGTGACGCTGGTGGCCGCGCACCTGCAGGTGCCCGCGCCCTCGGCCGTGGAGGTGGTCCCCGTGGGCACCGCCCTGGAGCTGCGCGAGGCGGTCACGGCCGCCGCCGGCGGCGCCGACGCGGTCGTCATGGCCGCCGCCGTCGCCGACTTCCGGCCCGCCACCCGCGCCAGCACCAAGATCAAGAAGTCCGACGACCCCGCCCGCGACCCCGTGGTGGTCCTCGAGCGCAACCCCGACGTGCTGGCCGGGCTCGTCGCCGCCCGCGAGGCCGCCCGCGCCGGTGCGCGGGGAGGCGCCCGCGGCCCCGTCATCGCCGGCTTCGCCGCCGAGACCGGCGACGAGACGGGCAGCGTCCTGGAGCACGGGCGCGCCAAGCTGGCCCGCAAGGGCTGCGACCTGCTGGTGCTCAACGAGGTGGGCGAGGAGCGCGGCTTCGGCACCGCCACCAACGCCGTCGTGCTCCTGGGCGCCGACGGCACCGAGCGCACCGTGCCCGAGGCCAGCAAGGACGTCGTCGCCGACGCGGTGTGGGACGCGCTGGTGCCTATGCTGACCGCGATCACCCCCGCCACCGCACCTGCCACCGCGCCCGCCGCCCGGGCCACCGCCGAGAACCCCGAGACTGGAGCCCCGTGACCTCCCTGCGCCTGTTCACCTCCGAGTCGGTCACCGAGGGGCACCCGGACAAGATCTGCGACCAGATCTCCGACGGCGTCCTGGACGCCCTGCTGGCCCAGGACCCCCGCAGCCGCGTGGCCGTGGAGACCATGGTCACCACCGGTCTGGTGCACGTGGCCGGGGAGGTCACCACCTCCGCGTACGCCGACATCCCCACGATCGTGCGCCAGACGCTGCTGGGCATCGGCTACGACTCCTCCGCCAAGGGCTTCGACGGGCGCACCTGCGGGGTGGAGGTCTCCATCGGCTCGCAGTCCCCGGACATCGCCCAGGGCGTGGACGAGGCGTGGGAGAACCGCCAGGAGGGCTACGGCTCCGAGGCGGGGGTGGACCCGCTGGACCTGCAGGGCGCCGGCGACCAGGGCCTGATGTTCGGCTACGCCTGCGACGACACCCCCGAGCTGATGCCGCTGCCGATCCACCTGGCGCACCGCCTCTCGCAGCGCCTGAGCGAGGTGCGCAAGAAGGGCGAGGTGCCCTACCTGCGACCGGACGGCAAGACGCAGGTGACCATCGGCTACGACGGCGAGCGCCCCGTCACCCTGGACACCGTGGTGCTGTCCACCCAGCACGAGCCGGACGTGGACCTGGTGAAGACCCTCACCCCGGACGTGCGCCGGCACGTCATCGAGCCGGTGCTGGAGGGCCTGGAGCTGGACACCTCCGACATCCGGCTGCTGGTCAACCCCACCGGCCGCTTCGAGATCGGCGGCCCCATGGGCGACGCCGGCCTGACCGGCCGAAAGATCATCGTCGACACCTACGGCGGCATGGCCCGCCACGGCGGCGGCGCCTTCAGCGGCAAGGACCCCTCCAAGGTGGACCGCTCCGCCGCCTACGCGATGCGCTGGGTCGCCAAGAACGTCGTCGCCGCCGGCCTGGCCCGCCGCTGCGAGGTGCAGGTGGCGTACGCCATCGGCAAGGCGCACCCGGTGGGCCTGTACGTGGAGACCTTCGGCACCGAGCAGGTGGCGCTGGGCCGCATCCAGGCTGCCATCCGCGACGTCTTCGACCTGCGCCCGGCCGCCATCGTGCGCGACCTGGACCTGCTCAAGCCCGTCTACGCGCCGACCGCGGCGTACGGCCACTTCGGCCGGGAGCTGCCCGGGTTCACCTGGGAGCGCACCGACCGCGTCGAGGCCCTGCGCGCCGCAGCGGGCAGCTGAGCGGGCCGGCGGCCGGCCCGGCCCCCGGCACCGCCACCGGCCCCGACCCGGGGACCGTGCGGGAGGCCGTGGGGGAGACCGGGGGTGCGCCGCCGGCACCGTCCGCGCCCGCGGGCAGCGCCCGCCCCGCGAAGCGCGCGGCGGCCAAGCGCCGCGGCAAGGCGCTGGAGGGCGTGGCCGCCACCGACCCGGTGGCCAGCGTCCTGGTCCAGGTGCCGCTGCCGCACCTGGACCGCCCCTTCGACTACCTCGTGCCCGCCTCGATGGAGCACACCGCCGAACCCGGCCGCCTCGTGCGGGTGCCGTTCGCCGGCAGCGACGTCGAGGGCTGGGTCCTGGCCCGCCGCGACGCCAGCGAGCACCCCGGCAAGCTGGCGCGGCTGCGGCGCGTCGTCTCCGGCCTGCCGGTGCTCAGCCCACCCGTCCTCGACCTCGCCGAGCGCGTCGCCGCCCACTACGGCGGCACCCTGGCCGACGTGGTGCGCCTGGCCGTGCCCGGCCGCCACGCCGGCGCCGAGGACACCGTCCTGCGCGCCGAGCCGGTCCACCACGAGCCCGTCCCCGACCCCGTCGCCGGCGGCGAGGACCTGGCCGGCTGGGACCGGCACACCGCCGGGCGCGCGTTCCTGACCCACCTGGCCGGCGGCGGCGACCCCCGCGCCGTGGCCACCCTCGCCCCCGGCACCGACCCGCACGAGGCGCTGGCCGTGGCCGCGCGCGCCACCCTCGCCTCCGGGCGCACCGCCCTGCTCGTGGTCCCCGACCACCGCGACCTGGTGCGCCTGGACGCCGCCCTGACCCGCCGCCTGCCCGCCGGCGCGCACGTGCTGCTGGAGGCCGACGCCGGCCCCGCCGCCCGCTACGGCGCCTTCCTGCAGGCCCTGACCGGCCGCGCCCGCGTCGTCGCCGGCACCCGCGCCGCCGTCTTCGCGCCCCTGCCGAACCTCGGCCTGATCGCCGTCCTCGACGACGGCGACGACTCCCACGCCGAGCAGCGCGCCCCCTACCCGCACGCCCGCGACGTCGCCGTCCTGCGCGCCGGCGCCACCGGGTGCGCCGCCCTGTTCGCCGGACGCACCCGCACCGCCGAGACGCAGGTCCTGCTCGCCGGCGGCTGGGCGCGCGCGGTCACCGCCCCCCGCGAGCTCGTGCGCGCCACCGCCCCGCGCACCGTCGTGGCCGGCACCACCGGCCCCGACGCGCAGGACCCCCTGGCCGCCGCCGCCCGCCTGCCCAGCGACGGCTGGCGCGTCCTGCGCGACGCCGTGCGCCGCGGCCCCGTCCTGGTGCAGGTGCCCCGCACCGGCTACGTGCCCACCCTGGCCTGCCGCACCTGCCGTGAACCGGCCCGCTGCACCGCCTGCCACGGCCCGCTGGCCCTGACCGCCCCCGACGCCCCGGCGGCCTGCCGCTGGTGCGCCCGCCCCGCCGCCGACTGGACCTGCCCCACCTGCGGCGACACGCGCCTGCGCGCGGTCGTCACCGGCGCGCGCCGCACCGCCGAGGAGCTCGGCCGCGCCTTCCCCGGCGTGGAGGTGCGCACCTCCGGCGGCTCCCGAGTCCTGGACGACGTGCCCGCCGAGCCGTCCCTGGTCATCGCCACCCCCGGCGCCGAACCGCGCACGCCCGGCGGGTACGCCGCCGCCCTGCTCCTGGACGGCTGGGCCCTGCTGAACCGCCCGGACCTGCGCGCCCAGGAGGAGGCGCTGCGCCGCTGGTGCGAGGCCGCCGCCCTGGTGCGCCCCGTCACCGACGGCGGCGCCGTCGTCGTCGTCGCCGACCCGCAGGCCGCCGCCGTGCAGGCCCTGGTGCGCTGGGACCCCGCCGGCTTCGCCGAGCGCGAGCTCGCCCAGCGCGCCGAGCTGGACCTGCCGCCCGCCGCCCGCTTCGCCGGCCTCATCGGCGCCGCCGCCGACGTCGCCGAGACCGTCGGCGCCGTGCTGGCCGCCCTGCCGCCCGGCCCGGCCGCCGCCGCCCGCGTCCTCGGTCCCGTCCCGCTGCCCGAGCGCCCCGGCACCGCCCCGGCCGTGCGCACCGTCGTGCGCGTGCCGCGCACCGCCTCCGCCGAGCTGGCGCAGGCCGTCAAGACCGTCACCGCCGGGCGCAGCGTGCGCAAGCAGCCCGTGGTGCGGGTGCGGGTGGACCCGCCCGAGATCGGGTGAGCTGGCGGCCCTGTGTCGTTCTTCATCGTGGTCAGCGCTCGGGGTCGCGGTGAACACGAGAACAGCGCCCCAGCGGCACGTTGCGGCTTCCGCATCACCAGCCGTTCAAACGGCGCTAGTCTCCCTCCATGGCGACGTCTGATGAGGACTTCTCTCAGACCCCTTGGGTTCCCAAGATCGGCCTCGTCGTCCTCGCGGCCACTTCGAACGCTCTCCTCATGGGGTTGCTCGGAGTGGACGCCAAAGTGATCGCTGCCACGAGCGCTGTCGGAGGCATCGCCGCCGCCATCATCGCGATGCCGGACAAGGGGGCAGTGCTCAGAGGAAGGTCGAAGAGGTTCTACGTCGGCCTAGCGGCTGTTCTCGTGCTGCCTGCGCTGCTGGGGTGGATCGTCCACAGGGCGACAGCCGACACCCCTCTCGATGTTGCAGTCAAGTCCTTCTCGCCTTGCAGGGATGACGGGCGTCACTGCGAACTGGTCGGCAAGGTGGATGTCGGGAGCGGGACGGGGATAGTTTCGGTCTACGGCGTCAATCGGAGGATGGATGGGTCGGAGGCCTCGGACGGATCTGCGCTCCTGTTCCTGGACGCCGACGGCAAGATTCTGTGGAAGTCGGAGTTCCTGGCCGGGTACGGTCTGACGAGCCTCGAGACAGATGCTCTGCAGCACGTCTTCGCAACCTTCGCGGTCACCAATCACTCCGGGGTCCTGTGGGTCCTGGCGATCTCCCCGGAGGGTGTGCAGAACTTCGGGACCATTGGCGGGAACCTGAAGGTCGAGTCCAGCGACGGGGGCCTCGGAACAGGTGTTCGCGAGTTGTACGCCTACCGCGAAGGGTGGCCTGCAAACACCCAGAATACTCTGACGAGTCGGGATCTGTTCCGTTGGGATGGGGACAGCTACGTGTTCGTGGGCTGTGAGGTCGTGCGGAACCTAGCCCTCGACCCCAAGATGATCAGGTTCTTCGCAGAACGAGGCGAACTGGCCGCCCCTCACGTCAGGCACGAGGTGGTCAACTTCAGGGAAGCCGGTGCTGACGGGTGTGTTGCGCCTGCAGGTGACTACTCCTTCAAGCTGGATGGAGATCGGCAGGAGGGCCAGCCCCCGCCCTGACCCACGAGGGCGCTGAGGCCCTTCCCGTGCTCATGAGCAGCCGTACTGCCACCCGACTGCTGCCCCGGTGCGGTGTGCTCGTCACCGGCGGCGGCCCCCTGACCACCACGGGTGCGTGCTCCTGAGGCGATCAACAGGACGACCTGCGGATGTGCTGCGGCGGTGAACGACGGGGTGCGCGCCGTTCTTTGTGAACGTCCACGGAGCTCCAGCGTCCGTTCGCGCCCAGGGCGCACCCGTGCCACGATCCCGTCCGGCGGGAGGTACCCGCCGGAGCAGGGGGTTCGTCGTGCGCGTGGTGGTCATCGGGGCGACCGGGCACGTCGGAACCCACTTGGTGCCCCGCCTCGTGCACGCCGGCCACGACGTCGTCGCGATCAGCCGCGGCACCCGCGAGCCCTACCACCCCCACCCCGCCTGGGACCGCGTCCAGCGCGTGAGAGCCGACCGCGACGCCGAGGAGGCCGCCGGCACCTTCGGCGCCCGCGTCGCCGACCTGCGCCCCGACGCCGTGATCGACATGGTCTGCTTCACCCCCGCCTCCGCCGCCCAGCTCGTCGAGGCGCTGCGCGGGCGCTGCGGGCACCTGCTGCACGCCGGCACCATCTGGGTCCACGGCCCCGCCACCGCCTCACCCCTCACCGAGGACGACCCGCGCGAACCGTTCGGCGACTACGGCACGCAGAAGGCGGAGGTCGAGCGGCTCCTGCACGCCGAGACCCGCGCCGGCGGCCTCGCCTGCACCGTGCTGCACCCCGGTCACATCAGCGGCGCCGGCTGGCCCGTCATCACCCCGCTGGGCAACCTCGACCCCGCCGTCTGGCACGCCCTGGCCACCGGCACCGAACTGCCCGTGCCGGGCCTCGGCCTGGAGACCCTGCACCACGTGCACGCCGACGACGTCGCCCAGGCCTTCGAGCTAGCCCTCACCCGGCGCTCGCGGGCGGTGGGGGAGAGCTTCCACGTCGTCTCCGAGCGGGCGCTGACGGTGCGCGGCTTCGCCGCGGCCGCGGCCGGCTGGTTCGGGCGCGAGCCGGTGCTGCGCCACGTGGACTGGGAGGAGTTCCGCGAGCTGGCCGGTGAGCACGCGCAGGCCTCCTGGGAGCACCTGTCTCGCAGCCACAGCGCCTCGATCGCCAAGGCCCGCGCCCTGCTCGGCTACGCGCCGCGCTTCACCTCGCAGGCCGCGGCGGCGGACTCGGTGCGCTGGGCCGTCGCGCACGGCGAGCTGGACCTGGCCGGGCAGCAGGTGCCCGTCACCGCCTGAGCCGGCGACACGGCGCCGGCTCCTCACCGCCCGGGACGGGCGAGGCGTGGAACTCCGTGACGTTCTGGAACTGCGCGGGGTTCTGGAACGGTGCGCGGGTGAGCTCCCCGGCCTCGCGCGGGCTCCTCGGGCCTCGCTCGGGCAGGACGACGACCTCGCCCGGGATGCGGCCGGCCGCGGCTTCCGCGTGCAGGGCGGGCGACTGCGGCTGCGCATGTCGCCCACCACCGCGTCGGAGACGATCGCCGGGGTGTCCGGGAGACGTTCCAGCAGGCGCGTCGCGCCCGGGCCGATCTCGGTGGGCACCTGCTCCTCGGCGGCTGCGGCCCTGCTGCAGCCGGCGGACGCAGTCCGCGGACGCCCGGAAGAGCTGTGCCGCTGCGGGAGAGGGCTGGGGGAGGTGCCGGCCCTGTGTCCCGCTCCCGCGAGGCGGTGCCCGGCCGGCATCAGCTGGGTGGGCGCAGGTGGATGCCGAGGTCGGTGCGCCCCGGCAGCAGGTCCGCGCGCAGGGCGCGGGTCCCGCGGTAGTCCCCGTCGCGCAGCCGGCGGAACGGGAGAGCCGGTTCGGTGTCGACGGTGCGCAGCCTCTCCCGCAGCCGCTGGACCTCGTGCTCGACACCCTCCGCCCCCAGCGCGTCGGCGTCGTGGACCACGTGCAGGTCGAGGGTCTCGATGCCGACGTACCAGAGCACGCCGTGGGTGAGGGGGAACAGCAGGGACTCCAGGTCCCCGCTGATGCCGCGCGGGCCGATGGAGCGCGCGTCCTCGCCCGCGGTCACCACCACCAGCGCCCTGCGCCCGGCCAGGCCCCCGTCGCCGTAGCGCCGAGGTGCGCCCGAGGCGGGGTCGAGGTCCCCGTGGGCGAACCCGGCGGTGAGGACCCGGTCGAACCAGCCCTTGAGGATCGCCGGTGGCCCGTACCACCACAGGGGGAACTGCAGGACGAGCAGTTCCGCCGCGGCGAGCTTCGCCTGTTCCCGGACCACGTCCGCGGGCAGCCGGCCCCGGGCGTACGCCTCGCCGAGGAGTCCGGCGATGTTCCCGGGCTCGCCGGCGCCGTCCTGGACGGCGCCGTCCGCGCGGTCGTGGGCGGCGAAGTCGCGGGGGCCGAGGACGGGGTCGAAACCCTGGGCGTACAGGTCGGAGGTCGTCACGTCCCGGTGCTCGGACAGGGCCCGCACCCCCTCCCGGAAGAGGCGGCCGTTGAGGGACGAGCCGCGCAGGTGCGCGTGCACCCACAGGGCGGTGCCCGGGATCGGCGGGTGGGCGATGGTCACGGACGGGCTCCTCCCGTGCTGGTGGTGGACGCGGAGCCCGGTCCCGTCCCGCCGCCGGGGGCGAGGGCGTTGCTCACGGCCTCGATCCCACACCGTCGACGTGGACGGATCCATGGGCTGGACGCCGGAGGACCTGCGTGAGCGTCTACGGTGGCCGGTGTGGACGCGCTCAGCGACCTGATGCGTGGCGTGCGGGCGCACGGCTCGCTGTTCGGCAGCACGACCCTGACCCCGCCCTGGTCGCTGCACTTCGTCGACGGGGCGCCGCTGAGCCTGTGCACCGTCGTGCGCGGAGCCGGCTGGATCGTGCCCGAGGACGAACCGCCGGTGCGGCTGGGCGCCTACGACACCCTGCTCGTGCGCGGGCCGGGGACCTTCACCTTCGTCGACGAGGTCGGCACGACGGCGGTGCCGGTCGAGTGCGGGGTGGAGTGCGCGACGCCGGAGCAGGGCGGCACCCGGCACCGGCTGGGCTGGCACGACCCCGGCCCGCCGGGTGGGCACGGGACGCGCGGGGACGGGAGCGGTGCCACGACCCTCGTCGTCGGCGCCTACCCGGTGCACGGTGAGATCAGCCGCCGCCTGCTGCAGGCGCTGCCCGTCGTGCTGCGCACGCCGGCCGGTGGTTCGGTCGACCCCGTGCTGGACCACCTCGCCGCCGAGGTCGCCGTCGACGCACCCGGTCAGCAGGTCGTCCTGGACCGCCTGCTGGACTGGGTGCTGGTGTGCACCCTGCGCGAGTTCTTCGACCGCCCCGGTGGCCGGCCCCCGACGTGGTGGGCGGCGCAGCGCGATCCGGTGGCCGGCACGGCGCTGCAGCTGCTGCACACCGAGCCCGCGGCGCCGTGGACGGTCGCCGCGCTGGCCGAGCGCTGCGGGGTGTCGCGCGCGACGCTGGCCAAGCGGTTCAACGACCTGGTCGGTGAGCCGCCGCTGACCTACCTGACCCGCTGGCGCATGACGCTGGCCGCGGACCTGTTGCTGGAGCGCCCGACGGCGACCGTCGCCGAGGTCGCCCGCGCCGTGGGGTACGCCGACCCCTTCGGCTTCAGCGCTGCGTTCAAGAGGGTCCGGGGACTCAGCCCCAGCGGTTTCCGGCGCACCGCGGCCTCCGCCTCACCCGCAGCCGACCTGCACGCCGCCGGGACCGGTTCGACCGGCCGCGCGAGGTGAGGGCGGGCTCCTCGCGGGGGCCCCGAACTCCCCGGGCGTCGGCTGGCGCACGTCGTCCGCGGGGCTCCTGCGCGTCGCGCCCGGGCAAGCGCTTGCCAAGGCGCTGCGTGGCCTCGTACGGTCGATCGCAGCGGGAGGGCCGTACGCCGCTGAATCGTTTCGCGACATCGGCGTCGCGTGGACCGGGCCCACCCACGGACGAAGGACGGGCGATGAGGCTTCTCCCACGTGCGACCCCCGGGCGCGCGCTCCTGTGCGGCGGTGTCGGTGCCGCGCTGCTGGTGGGTTCGGCCACCGGCACCGCCGGCGCGAACCCACCACCCGACCGGACCGGTACCGCCACCGGTGTGCAGCTCGAGTGGCTCGACCGCGGACTGGTCGCGGCCGCCACCGAGCGCGGCGTGTTCCTGTCGTGGCGGCTGCTGGGCCACGAGGTCACCGGCGCCACCGCGACGGGCGAGAGCGGCCCGGGGTTCCGGGTCTACCGCGACGGCGCGCTCGTGACGACCGTCACCGGCAGCACGAACTGGCTGGACACCGCCGGCGGCGCGGGCTCGCGCTACCGCGTCGTGCCCGTCGTCGACGGCCGCGAGGCCGGTCCGGTGGGGGAGGCGACCCCGTGGGGCGGAGCGTCCCTGGACGTGGCGCTGCAGAAACCGGCCGGGGGCACCACCCCGGCGGGTGAGGAGTACACCTACTCCGCCAACGACGTCAGCGCCGCGGACGTCGACGGCGACGGGCAGCTGGAACTCGTCGTGAAGTGGGACCCCTCGAACTCCAAGGACGTCTCCCAGGTCGGCTACACCGGCAACGCCTACCTCGACACGTACGAGCTGGACGGCACCCTCCTGGCCCGTGTCGACCTCGGTGTGAACATCCGCGCCGGCGCCCACTACACCCAGTTCCTCGTGCAGGACTTCGACGGCGACGGCTGCGCCGAGCTGATGGTCAAGACCGCCCCGGGAACCTCCAGCACCCGCTACGTCGACGGCGAAGCGGCCGGCACCCGGCCGATCACCCTGCTGCCCGAGGACGTGGCGGCGGGAGTGACCCACGCCGACGACTACCGGCTCAGCGCCGCGGGTTACCGCGAGCACCTCATCGGGGTGCTGCGCGGCTGGCACGCGCACCCGGAGGTCCTCGCCGGGAACTGGCCGGCCACGGTCGAGGAGGCCCTGGACCTCGAACCGAGGTACTCCTACCCCCTGTCCCAGGCCGACGCCGCCGCGCTGGCCGACCACTTCATCGACGTGTACGCACCCGCCCGCTCCTCCCGCAACGCGCTGCGGAAGTTCGAGGGTTTCGTCCTGACCGGACCGGAGTACCTCACCGTCTTCGACGCCGGCACCGGCGAGGAGCTGCAGACCGTCGCGTACGAACCCGGCCGCACCGACGACGGCCTCATGTGGGGCGACTACGCCATGTCCCGCATCGAACCGGGCAACCGCGTCGACCGCTTCCTCGCCGGTGTCGCCCACCTCGACGGCGAGCACCCCTCGGCGGTCTTCGCCCGCGGCTACTACACGCGCACCGCCCTGGTCGCCTACGACTGGGACGGGGAGCACCTGACGCGGCGCTGGTCCGTCGACAGCGGTTTCACCCCCATGACCAACCCCTTCGACGACAGCCCCCACGGGCGCGACGGCACCGACCCGGTGTACGGAACCCTCACCACGCAGGGTTTCCACTCCCTCAGCGCCGCCGACGTCGACGGCGACGGCCGGCACGAGATCGTCTACGGCTCCGCCACCATCGACGACGACGGCTCCCTGCTGTACTCCTCGTTCGACACCCTGCCCGAGGGCTCGGCCGACCCCGGCGCGAACGCCCGGCTCGGCCACGGCGACGCCATGCACGTCACCGACATCGACCCCGACCGCCCCGGCCTGGAGATCTTCACCGTCCACGAGGGCGGCGCCTGGGCCCCGTACGGCAACGCGCTGCGCGACGCCGCCACCGGCGAGACGATCTTCGGCACCTACTCCGGCCGCGACACCGGCCGCGGCATGATCGGCGACGTCGACCCCGCCACCCGTGGCATCGAGGTGTGGGCGTCGATGCCCGGCGGCACGGACGGCTCCGGCCTGCTCAGCGCCCGGGGCGAGCGACTGGCCCCCACCACGCCGGGGACGAACCAGTCGATCCGCTGGGCAGCCGACGGCACCACGCAGATCGTGGAGGGTTCCGGCGAGGACACCCCCGTGGTGCGCGACCGGCAGCGCGGGATCGTGCTCACCGCGACCGGGACCCGCACGAACAACGGAACCAAGGGCAATCCCGCCCTGGTCGCCGATCTCCTCGGCGACTGGCGCGAGGAACTGGTGCTGCGCACCACCGACAGCACCGCGCTGCGCATCTTCCTCAGCACCGAGGTGACCGACCGCGCGGTGCGCACCCTGCTGCACGACGCGCAGTACCGCGACGAGGTCGCCCGGCAGCAGACCGGCTACAACCAGCCCTCCCACCCCGGCTTCTACCTCGCCTCCGACACCGACTTCACGCAGGTGCCCGCACCGCAGGTGCTGGCCCCGACCCCCGCGGTGCTCGGGAACCGCCTGGCGCAGCTGTCCGACGCCGGTCAGGTGAGCGGGCCGGTGGCGAAGACCCTGCGCGCGCACGCCCGCAACGCGCAGCGCCACCTCGAGCGCGGCCGCGCGGAGCAGGCCGGGCGCGAGCTGCAGCGCTTCCTCGACCAGCTCGAGCGGCCCCGGGGCAGCAGCCGCATCGGCGAGCGCGCCGAGCGGGTGCTGCGGTACACCGCCACCTCCGCGCTCTCCGCGCTGGGCTGAGCACCCGCACCCCGCCCGGTGTCCCTGCGGCACCGGGCGGGGTGCGCTTCACCCCCGATCCGGCAGGTGGACCACGACCGTGTCGCCGGTGCGCCGCACCTGCACACCCGGCAGGGCCGCGACCTCCTCCAGCCACGCCAGCTTCCCCGCGCGCGAGACGCCCGTGGAGGCGCGGGAGGTGTCCAGCACCACCACGCCCGGCAACCGCTCCAGCGGCGTGTCCGCCGACCAGCCCACCACGTCGTGCCCACCACCGGCGTCGCCCAGCAGGTACGGGCCGGAGGTGTTGTCCGCCGCCAGGCGCGAGCCGGCCGGCAGGTCCGCCGTCGCCGCCCGCACCTGCTGCACGTGCGGGCCCGGCCGCCACGCGGCCGCCTGCCACGGCAGCGTCAGCGACGCCACCGGCAGCACCCACGCCGTCGTGGCCGCGCTCGCCACCGCCGCCAGCACCGCCAGCGGCGCCACCGCCCGCGGCCGGCGGGCGCGCACCCGGCGCAGCACGTCCACCAGCGCCACGGCCGCCACCGGCACCAGCACCGCCCCGTAGTGCAGCCCCGGCGACCAGTACGACGGCGTGACCGAGACCAGCCGCCACGCCAGCGTCGGCACCGCCAGCAGCGCCACCGGCGAGAGCACCCACAGCAGCCCACCACCGGCCACGGTCGCCAGCACCAGCACCGCCCGCAGCCGCAGCGCCTCACCGGCCGGCACCGGCTCCGGCGCCGCCGCGGTGCGCGCGCTGCCGCCGAAGGCCGCCAGCCGGCTCAGGTCGTGCGCGGGGTCGACCAGCAGCATCGTCGCGAACGCCAGCACCACCCCGGCCACGGCCGCCGCCGCCAGCGCCAGCGCGGCCCGGCGCCGCCCGCGCAGCCACAGCAGCGCCGCCACCACCGCCACGGTGGCGCCCATGTCCTCCTTGACCAGCAGCAGCGGCAGCGACCACAGCGCGGCCGCCCGGTGCCGGTGCTCGAGCAGGGCGGTGGCGCACAGCGCCAGCAGCGGCACCGCCAGGCACACCTCGTGCACGTCGAAGCGCGCCGCCGCCAGCGACCCGTGCGCCACCGCCGCGCCCGCCGCCACCGCGGCCGCCCCCGGCAGCGGCAGGTGCCGCACCGCGCACCGGGCCACCAGCGCCGTGCCCAGCCCCAGCAGCAGCGCCTGCGCCAGCACCAGCGCGCGCGGGTCCGGCCAGGCCGCCCACACCGGGCCGAAGACGGCCGTGGCGGGGGAGAAGTGGTCCCCCAGCAGCGGCGTGCCGCCCAGCACCCCGGAGGTGGGGAGCCGCAGCTGCGCCCACGAGGCCGCCGACTGGCTGAAGATGCCCAGGTCGTAGTTCGTCGCCTCCCCGCGGTGGAAGTGGCCCAGCCCGATCGAGGCGCACAGCAGCGCCGAGAGCACCCCGGCCAGCACCACCAGCGCGCGGCCGGCGGACGTCGACGCCCGGGGTGCGGGTGGGCGGGGGGCCGGGGTGGGGCTGCGCAGCGCGGTCATCGCCGACGATGATGCCGCCCGCCCCGCCCCCACCGTGCCCGGTGGCCGGTCGGGGGGCGTCGGCGCGCGCACCTAGACTCGAGGGCCGTGCCCGTCCCGCCGCGCTCGCGCCCCGGGACGACGGCACGCCGGACCCCGGCACGACCGATCCCGGCACGGCCGCACCGGCACGGCCGACGTCCAGCACCACCCGATCCCCGACGAGGAGCCCCGTGGCAGTCCAGCCGATCCGCCTGTTCGGCGACCCGGTCCTGCGCCAGCGCGCGCAGGAGGTGACGACCTTCGACAAGGAGCTGCGCAAGCTCGTCAAGGACCTCGAGGACACCATGCTGGCCGCCCCCGGCGCCGGGCTGGCCGCCCCCCAGCTGGGCGTGGGCCTGCGGGTGTTCACCTACCACGCCGACGGCGAGCTGGGGCACCTGGTCAACCCGGTGCTGGACCTCTCCGAGGAGTGCCAGGACGGCGACGAGGGCTGCCTGTCCTTCCCCGGCATCGTCGCCGACACCCGCCGCGCCCTGCACGTGGTCGCCAAGGGCTACGACATGCACGGCGAACCGGTCACGATCACCGGCTCGGAGTTCAAGGCGCGCGCCATCCAGCACGAGACCGACCACCTCGACGGGGTGCTGTTCATCGACCGCCTCGACAAGGCGCAGCGCAAGCTGGCGCTGAAGGCGGTGCGCGAGGCGGAGTGGATGGGCCAGAGCGCCCCGCAGGTGAAGGTCTCCCCGCACGCCACGTTCGGCCAGGCCCGCTAGTGCGGCTCGTCTTCGCCGGCACCCCCGACGTCGCGCTCACCTCCCTGGACGCGCTGCTGGCCTCCTCCCACGAGGTCGCCGCCGTGCTCACCCGCCCCGACGCCCGCGCCGGGCGCGGCCGCCGCTCGGCCGCCTCACCCGTGGCGCAGCGCGCCCGCGAGGCGGGCCTGCCGCTGCTGCAGCCGGCCACCCCGCGCGAACCCGCCTTCCTGGAGGAACTGGCCGCCCTGGCCCCCGACGCCTGCCCCGTGGTCGCCTACGGCGCCCTGGTGCCGCGCGCGGCCCTGGACGTGCCGCGGCTGGGCTGGGTGAACCTGCACTTCTCGCTGCTGCCGGCCTGGCGCGGCGCCGCACCCGTGCAGCGCGCGATCGCCGCCGGCGACGACATCACCGGCGCCAGCGTCTTCCGGCTCGAGGAGGGCCTGGACACCGGCCCGGTGTTCGGCACCCTCACCGAGCCGGTCGGCGAGCGCGACACCGCTGGGGACCTGCTGAGCCGCCTCGCGGTGCACGGGGCGCACCTGCTGGTGCGCGTGCTGGACGCGCTGGAGGCCGGCACCGCGCACGCGGTACCGCAACCGGCCGACGGCGTCAGCCTCGCTCCGAAGATCAGCGTGGAGGAGGCCCGGGTGGACTGGTCCGCCCCCGCCTCCGTCGTCGACCGCCGGGTGCGCGGCTGCACGCCCGAGCCGGGCGCGTGGACGACGTTCCGCGGCGAGCGGCTGAAGCTGGCCCCCGTGCTGCCGGTCGCCGGGGAGAACCCCGGCCCCGGCCGGGTGGTCGTGCAGAAGCAGCGGGTGCTGGTGGGCACCGGTGACGGACCGGTCCAGCTGGGAGCGGTGCAGGCGGCGGGCAAGCGGGCGATGCCCGCGGTGGACTGGGCGCGCGGAGTGCGCCCCGGCGAGGACGAGGAGCTGCGGTGACACCGGCGCACGACGGGCACGGAGACGGACGCGGAGACGGACGCGGAGACGGACGCGGAGACGGGCGTGGACAGCGGGACGGGCGCGCCGGCCCGGGCGGCTCGCGGGGCCCGCGCGGCGGAGAGCGCGGGGGGCAGCGCGGCGGCGAGCGCGGGGGAGAGCGCCCGGGCTCGCGCGGCCCGGCGCGCGAGAGCCCCGGTGGGCCTTCGCCGCGCCGCGGGGTCAAGCAGGACCGCTACACCCGCGTCGACGACGCCCGCCGGGTGGCGTTCGCCGTCCTGCGCGCGGTCGACGAGGAGGACGCCTACGCCAACCTCGTGCTGCCGCAGCTGCTGCGCCACCGGCGCCTGAGCGGGCGCGACGCCGCCTTCGCCACCGAGCTGGCCTACGGCGTCCTGCGCGGGCGCGGCACCTACGACGCGCTGCTGGCCACCGTCGTGGACCGGCCCTTCGGCGAGCTGGACCCGGGCGTGCTGGACGCGCTGCGCCTGGGGATGCACCAGCTGCTGGCGATGCGGGTGCCCGACCACGCCGCGGTGGCCACCACGGTGGCCCTCGCGCGCGGGGAGCTGGGCGCCGGCCCGGCCGGGCTGGTCAACGCGGTGCTGCGCAGCGCGGTCGGCCGCGAACTGGGCCCCTGGCTGGAGGAGGCCGCCCCGCCGGCGGGCACCGACGACGGCTGGGCGGTGCGCACCTCGCACCCGCAGTGGGTGGTGCGCGCGCTGCGCGAGGCGCTGCGCGCCCACGGCCACGACGCCGACGAGCTCGGCGAGCTGCTGGCCGCCGACAACGCCCCGGCCGCGGTGGCGCTCGCCGCGCTGCCCGGCCTGGCCGACCCGGCGGACCTGCTCAGCGACGACCGCGCCCTGACCGTGCGCCCGGGCCGCTTCTCGCCCACCGCGGCGCTGCTCGAGCGCGGCGACCCCGGCCAGGTGCCGGCCGTGCGCGAGGCCCGCGCCCGCGTGCAGGACGAGGGCAGCCAGCTGGTCGCGCACCTGCTGGCCGCCGCCGACGTCGACGGGCGCGACGAGCGCTGGCTGGACCTGTGCGCCGGCCCCGGCGGCAAGGCCGCGCTGCTGGCCGCCACCGCCGTGCAGCGCGGTGCGCACCTGACGGCCGTGGAGGTCGCCCCGCACCGCGCGGAGCTGGTGCGCTCGGCGCTGGCCGCGGTGCCGGCCGGACCGCTGGGCCCGGTCGAGGTGCGCGTGGGCGACGGCCGCGAGGTCGGCGCCGACGAGCCCGGCGGCTACGACCGCGTCCTGGTCGACGCCCCCTGCACCGGCCTGGGCGCGCTGCGCCGGCGCCCCGAGGCGCGCTGGCGGCGCACCCCGGCGGACCTGGGGACGCTGGGCCCGCTGCAGCGCGCGCTGCTGGGCTCGGCGGTCGACGCGCTGCGCCCCGGCGGCGTGGTCGCGTACGCCACCTGCTCGCCGGTGCTGGCCGAGACCCGCCTCGTCGTCGACGACGCCGTCAAGGCCGCCGCCAGGCGCGGGGTGGTCCTGGAGCGCCTGGACACCCCCGCGGTGCTGGCGCGCGTGGCCCCGCAGGTCGAGCACGCCGCCGCCGGCGCCGCCGTGCAGCTGTGGCCGCACACCCACGGCACCGACGCCATGCACGTGGCCCTGCTGCGCCGCACGTCCTGACGCGCCGCACGTCCCGGCGCGGGCGCGCCTGCCGCTCCGGTGCCGGGACCGGCGGCAGGATGAGCGCCGTGACCTGGGTCGAGGACCTCCACCGCCGCGCCGACGAGCAGCTGCCCGACTACGTGGCGGAGTACTTCGCCACCGCCGCCGGCCACGGGCAGTGCCGGCGCGAGGGCACCGCGGCGTGGGAGGCGCTGCGGCTGCGCCCGTCCGTGCTGCGCGACACCAGCCGCGTCAGCACCGCCACCACCGTGCTGGGCACCCCGGTGTCCTTCCCCGTGCTGGTGGCGCCCATGGCGCAGCAGGTCGCCGCCCGCCCCGAGGGGGAGGTGCTCACCGGCCGCGCCGTCGCCGGGGCCGGCACCGTCCTGGGGGTCTCCACCAACACCGGGGTGACCTTCGCCGACGTCGCCGCCACCGGCGCGCCGTGGTGGTACCAGGTCTACGTCATGCAGGACCGCTCCCTGACGCGCCTGCTCGTCGAGCGCGCCGCCGCCGCCGGCGCCTGCGCCCTGGTGCTGACGGTGGACACCACCGCCCTGGCGCCCGCCCTGCCCGGTGTGGAACCCACCGAGTGGCCCGACACGTACCGCAGGGCCCGCGTGGTCAACCTCACCGAGGCCGAGCGCGCCGCCGCCGGCCCGCACGCGCTGCGCTCGGCGGAGGACCTGACCCCCGACGCCATCGGCTGGCTGCGCGAGCTGACCGGCCTGCCGGTGGCCGTCAAGGGGGTGCTGACCGCCCGCGACGCGCGCCGCTGCGTGGACGCCGGCGCCGACGCGGTCATCGTCTCCACCCACGGCGGGCGACGGCTGGGCACCTCGATCACCAGCGCCCGCGCCCTGCCCGAGGTCGTCGCCGAGGTCGGCGGCGAGGTGGAGGTGCACGTGGACTCCGGCGTGCGCGAGGGCTCGCACGTGGTGGCGGCGCTGGCGATGGGGGCGCGCGCGGTGCACGTGGGCCGGCCGGTGATGTGGGGACTGGCCGCCGACGGGCAGGCGGGCGTGGCCGCCGTGCTGGAGCGGCTGCGCGCGGACCTGGTCACCACCCTGCGCCAGGCCGGGGTGCCCGACGTGGCGCAGCTGCGTCCGGCGGACGTGGCCCACCCCGAGCCCGCGCACCCCACCGGGTACCCGTTCGCGCCCTCGCACCCCTGAGAGCCCGCCCGGCCGGTCCCGGTGGGCGCGCGCCGCGGTTCGAGGTGCGCGAAGCGCCCGGCGTGGGCAGCGTGGGACACCGACCGCACCAGCAGGAGGAGACCCGTGCCGCCCGAGACCGACACCCAGACCGCCCACGCCCCGGCCGCCGACGGCCGGGCGGGCGAGAGCACCGGTCAGCCCACCGGTCAGCACGCCGGTCAGCCGGACGGTGAGCACGACGGCGCCGAAGCCGCCGAGATCACCTACGACGAGCAGCGCTACCCCGCCCGCCCGCGGCGGCTGCGCCCACGCGCCCAGCTGCGGCAGGCGGGCGGGCGCCGCGTCAGCGACCCGCGCGCCGCCGACGGCTCCAACCCCGCCTACGTGCAGTGGCTGGTGGGGCAGTCCATGCTCGCCGACGCCGACGTGCTCTCCCGGCAGCTGTCGGGCCAGCCGGCGATGTGGCGCAACCCGTACGCGCGCCCGGACGCCCGCCGCGCCCTGGCCACCGCCTCGGTGTGGTTCACCGCCTACCCCATCTCCCTGATCACCGCCCCGGGGGAGTCGTTCCTGGGCTCGCTGGGCAGCGACGAGCTGTGGCAGGCGTTCCAGCGCATCGGCATCGACGCGGTGCACACCGGCCCCGTCAAGCGCGCCGGCGGCCTGACGGGGTGGAGCGAGACCCCCAGCGTCGACGGGCACTTCGACCGCATCAGCACCCACATCGACCCCCTGTTCGGCACCGAGGACGAGTTCCGGGAGGTGTGCGAGGTCGCCGACCGCCACGGCGGCAGCGTCATCGACGACATCGTGCCCGGGCACACCGGCAAGGGCGCCGACTTCCGCCTGGCCGAGATGGCGTACCGCGAGTACCCCGGCATCTACCACATGGTGGAGATCCCCGAGGAGGACTGGCACCTGCTCCCCGAGGTGCCCGAGGGCCGCGACGCGGTCAACCTCGACGCCGCCGCCGAGGCGCAGCTGGCCGAGCACGGCTACATCATCGGCGCCCTGCAGCGGGTGATCTTCTACGCGCCGGGCGTGAAGGAGACCAACTGGTCGGCCACCGCCCCCGTCACCGGGGTGGACGGCAAGGTGCGCCGCTGGGTGTACCTGCACTACTTCAAGCAGGGCCAGCCCTCCATCAACTGGCTGGACCCCACCTTCGCCGGGATGCGCCTGGTCATCGGCGACGCCCTGCACTCCCTGGGCGACCTGGGCACCGGCGCGCTGCGCCTGGACGCCAACGGCTTCCTGGGCGTGGAGAAGTCCGCCGAGGGCCTGCCCGCCTGGTCCGAGGGGCACCCCCTCTCGCACGCGGCCAACCACGTCATCGCCGGGATGGTCCGCAAGGTCGGCGGGTTCACCTTCCAGGAGCTGAACCTGACGATGGAGGACATCCGCGACACCGGCCGCGTCGGCGCGGACCTGTCGTACGACTTCGTCAACCGCCCCGCCTACCACCACGCCCTGGCCACCGGCGACACCGAGTTCCTGCGCCTGACGCTGCGCACCTCCCTGGCCACCGGCGTGGAACCCGTCAGCCTCGTGCACGCCCTGCAGAACCACGACGAGCTCACCTACGAGCTGGTGCACTGGGCCACCCTGCACGCCGCCGACACCTACCCGTTCCGCGGGCGCGAGACCACCGGCGCGGAGCTGGCCGAGACGATCCGCGCGGACCTGCTGGCGCACCTGACCGGCGAGGCCGCCGACTACAACCACGTCTTCACCACCAACGGCATCGCCTGCACCACCGCCTCGGTCATCGCCGCCACCCAGGAGCTGCGCACCCTGGACGAGATCGACGAGGCCCACGTGGAGGGCATCCGCCGCGCCCACCTGCTGCTGGCGATGTTCAACGCCTGGCAGCCGGGCGTGTTCGCCCTGTCCGGCTGGGACCTCACCGGCACCCTGCCGGTGCCGGCCGAGCAGGTGCGCGACCTCATCGAGGGCGGCGACACCCGCTGGGTGCACCGCGGCGCCCACGACCTCATGGACGTCGCCCCGGACGCCACCGCCTCCGCCTCCGGCATGCCGCGCGGGCGCGCCCTGTACGGCTCCCTGCCCGCGCAGCTGGAGAACGAGACGTCCTTCGTCGCCGGCCTGCGCGACGTGCTGGCCACCCGCGCCAAGCACGGCATCGCCGCCGCCACCCAGATCGACGTGCCCCCCGTGGCGCACCCCGGCATGCTCGTCATGGTCCACCGCCTCGACGACGGCGACCCGGCCCGCACCGACGCCCCCGTGCAGGTGACGGTGCTGAACTTCACCGGCGAGACCATCGAGGGCACCGTGCGCTCGGAGGCGTTCGAACCGCGCCACGCCGTCGTCGACGCCTCCACCGGCGGCGAGATCGGCTGGGTGGACGACCTGCGCAGTTTCGGCGTCTGGCTGGGCCCGTACGCCGGGCTGTTCCTGGTGCTGACCGCCCCCGGCGAGCGCGACGCCGCCGTGCAGGGCGAGACCCTGGGCAAGCCCGAGACCGCGTGAGCCGCAGCGCTGCGGGGCGCCGCTAGGGTCGCGCCGTGACGATCCAGGTCAACCCCAGCATCCTGTCCGCCGACTTCGCCAACCTCGCCGCCGAGCTGCAGCGCATCTCCGGCGCCGACGCCGCGCACGTCGACGTCATGGACGGGCACTTCGTGCCCAACCTGACGCTGGGGCTGCCGGTGGTCGAGGCGCTGCGGAAGGTCTCGCCCGTCCCGCTGGACTGCCACCTGATGATCGAGGCGCCCGACCGGTGGGCGCCGGCCTACGCCGAGGCCGGCGCCCAGGGCGTCACCTTCCACGCCGAGGCCGCCACCGCCCCGGTGCGCCTGGCCCGCGAGCTGCGCGCCGCCGGGGCCCGCGCGGGCCTGGCGCTGCGCCCGGCCACCCCGCTGGAGCCGTTCGTGGACCTGCTCGGCGAGTTCGACATGCTCCTGGTCATGACCGTCGAACCCGGCTTCGGCGGGCAGTCCTTCCTCGACGTGACCCTGCCGAAGATCCGCCGCGCCCGCGCCGCCATCGGCGCCTCCGGCCTGGACGTGCGCCTGCAGGTCGACGGCGGCGTCTCCACCTCCACGATCGAGCGCGCCGCGGAGGCCGGCGCCGACGTGTTCGTCGCCGGCTCGGCCGTCTACGGCGCCGAGGACGCCGCCGGCGCCGTGGAGGAGCTGCGGCGCCTGGCCGGCGCCGCCTGCGCGCACTGACGCCCCACCACCGCCCGCGTGGCACACTGACGCGACCGGGCGGCCCCCCGCGGGGGCCGCCCGGACCAGCAGCACAGCAGAGAAGTTGGACCGAACGACACGCGTGCTCCGGGGTCGGTGGAAATCCGAACCGGCGGTGACAGTCCGCGAGCCCCCACCTCGGTGACGGGCCGACCCGGTGGAACTCCGGGACCGACGGTGAGAGTCCGGACGGGAGGCAGCACGCGGGTCGTGCGCTCGCGCCCGCGCGACCGGCGGCACTGCGCCGCCCGCCGCGCCGGCACGTCCGCGCGACCCGTCACGGCGGTGCGCGCCCGCGCGCTCGCCGCGCCGCCCCTCGCCCGGACCGCCCGACGGCGCGAGAGCGAGGAACGCGGTGCCCCACCCAGACCGGCACGAGGCCGAGGCCTCGGCGATGCGCCGCGCCCTGCAGCTGGCCGCCCTCGGCCCGGCCACCGGGCCCAACCCGCGCGTCGGCTGCGTCCTGCTCGGCCCCGACGGCCGCGTCCTCGCCGAGGGCCACCACCGCGGCGCCGGCACCGCGCACGCCGAGGCCGCCGCCCTGGCCGACCTCGCCGCCCGCGGCGGCGACGCCACCGGCTGCACCGCCGTCGTCACCCTCGAACCGTGCACCCACACCGGGCGCACCGGCCCGTGCGCCCAGGCCCTGCTCGCCGCCGGCGTCACCCGCGTCGTCGTCGCCGAGCTCGACCCCAACCCCACCGCCGCCGGGGGAGCGCACCTGCTGCGCACCGCCGGCGTCGACGTCGAGGTCGGCCTGCTCGCCGACGCCGCCCGCGCCCTCAACGAGCGCTGGGCCACCGCCGTGGCCCGCGACCGCCCCTGGGTGACGTGGAAGTTCGCCGCCACCCTCGACGGGCGCTCCGCCGCCGCCGACGGCACCAGCCGCTGGATCACCTCCGCCCCCGCCCGCGCCGACGTGCACCGCCTGCGCGTCGGGCACGACGCCGTCCTCGTCGGCACCGGCACCGCCCTGGCCGACGACCCCTCCCTGACCGTGCGCGCACCCGACGGCACGGGGGAGGGGAGCAACCCGCAACCGCTGCGCGTGGTCGCCGGCCTGCGCGAGCTGCCCGCCGGTGCCCGCCTGCGCGACGGGCGCGCCGAGCTGCTGCACGTGCGCACCCGCGACCCGCACGAGGTCCTCACCGCGCTGGCCGCCCGCGAGGTGCGCACCGTCCTGCTCGAGGGCGGCCCGGCGCTCGCGGCCGCCTTCGCCCGCGCCGGCCTGGTCGACGAGGTCGTCGCCTACCTGGCCCCGGCGCTGCTGGGCGCCGGCCCGGCGGCCGTGGCCGACCTGGGCGTCACCGGCATCGCCGACGCCCTGCGCCTGGACCTGGCGCCGGGCCCGGACGCCGTGCTGCGCGTGGGCGGGGACGTGCGCGTCACCGCCCGCCCGCGCACCCCGACCGCGCCACCCCGTCCCAGCACCACCGAGCCCAGCACCACCGAGCCCAGCACCACCGAGCCCAGCACCACCGAGCCCACCACCAGCACGCCCCACGTCGAGGAGGTCGCCCGTGTTCACCGGGATCGTTGAGGAGGTCGGCGAGGTCGTCGCCGTCGAGCGCGGTGAGGACTCCGCCCGCCTGAGCGTGCGCGGCCCGCTCGTCACCTCCGACGCCGTGCACGGCGCCTCCATCGCCGTGGACGGGGTGTGCCTGACGGTCGTCGACCAGCCCGAGCCGGGCGTGTTCACCGTCGACGTCATGGCCGAGACCCTCACGCGCAGCTCCCTGCGCGACGTCGCCCCCGGCCGGCGCGTCAACCTCGAGCGCGCCATGGCGGCCTCCTCCCGCTTCGGCGGGCACGTCGTGCAGGGCCACGTCGACGGCACCGGCACCGTGCTGACCCGCACCCCCGGCGAGGCGTGGGAGGTGGTGCGCATCGGCGTCGAGCCCGCCCTGGCCCGCTACGTGGTCGAGAAGGGCTCCATCACCGTCGACGGCACCTCCCTGACCGTCTCCGCCGTCAGCGCCGTGGACGACGCCGAGCCCTGGTTCGAGGTCTCCCTGATCCCCACCACCCTGGAGCTGACCACCCTGGGCGCGCGCGCGCAGGGCGAGCCGGTCAACCTCGAGGTCGACGTGCTCGCCAAGTACGTCGAGCGCCTCACCGCCGGCCTGCTCGCGCGCGCCGGCGCCGCGGGGCGGCAGCGGTGAGCGCCGTGGGCTCCGGGACCACCGCGAGCGCCGCGCGCGCCGTGGCCGACGCGCTCGACGCGCTGCGCGCCGGCCGCCCCGTCCTCGTCACCGACGACGCCGACCGCGAGAACGAGGGCGACGCGATCCTCGCCGCCGCGCTGGCCACCGACGAGTGGATCGGCTGGACCGTGCGGCACACCTCCGGGATGCTCTGCGCGCCCATGCCCGCCGAGCGCGCCGACGCCCTGGCCCTGCCCCGCATGGTCGAGCGCAACGAGGACTCCCTGCGCACCGACTACACCGTCAGCTGCGACGCCGCCGCCGGGATCACCACCGGCATCTCCGCCGCCGACCGCGCCCGCACCGCCCGCGTGCTGGCCGACCCCGCCGCCACCCCGGCCGACCTGGTGCGCCCCGGGCACGTCTTCCCCCTGCGCGCCCGCCCCGGCGGCGTCCTGGAGCGCCCCGGGCACACCGAGGCCGCCGTCGACCTGTGCCGCCTGGCGGGCCTGCCGCCCGTGGCCGTCATCGCCGAGCTCGTCGAGGACGACGGCTCGATGTCGCGGTGGGAGCAGATCACCGAGCTGGGCCGGCGGCACGAGCTGCCGGTCCTGACCATCGCCGACCTGCGCGCGCACCTGCGCGCGGGCGCCCCGCAGGAACGACCCACCGGAGGAGCAGCGTGAGCGGAGACGGCAGCCCCGAGATCGAGGTGGACGGCAGCGGCCTGAGGGTCGCCGTGGTCGCCGCCCGCTGGCACGCCGAGGTGATGGACGGGTTGCTGGCCGGCGCGCGCCGCGCCCTGGCCGACTCGCACGTCACCGACGTCACCGAGGTGCGCGTGCCCGGCGCCTTCGAGCTGCCGGTGGCCGCCGCGCGCCTGGCCCGCGCCGGCCACGACGCGGTCGTCGCCCTCGGCGTCGTCATCCGCGGCGGCACCCCCCACTTCGAGTACGTGTGCGACGCCGCCACCGCCGGGCTGACGCAGGTGGCCGTCAGCACCGGCGTGCCCGTCGGGTTCGGCGTGCTCACCGTCGACAACGAGTCGCAGGCCCTGCACCGCGCCGGCCTGCGCGGCTCGCGCGAGGACAAGGGCCGCGAGGCCGTCCTCGCCGCGCTGGAGACCGTCGTGGCGCTGCGCGAGGTCGCCCCGCCCGCCTGAGCCCCCACCCGCCCCGGCCCGGCACCGGGCCGGGGCGGGCACCGCCTAGACTCACCGCACGTGAAGACCTTCGACGGCCTGTTCGCCGAGCTGACGGACAAGGCCCGCACCCGCCCGGCGGGCTCGGGCACCGTGCTCGAACTGGACGCGGGAGTGCACGCCATCGGCAAGAAGGTCGTCGAGGAGGCGGCCGAGGTGTGGATGGCCGCGGAGCACGAGTCCGCCGAGCGCACCGCCGAGGAGGTCTCCCAGCTGCTGTACCACCTGCAGGTGCTGATGATCGCGCGCGGCCTCACGCTCGACGACGTCTACGCCCACCTGTGAGCGGACCGGTGGCCGCCCAGGAGGAGAGGAAGCCCGTGCTGCGCATCGCCGTCCCCAACAAGGGCTCGCTGTCCGAGGCCGCCAGCGCCATGCTGCGCGAGGCCGGGTACAACCAGCGCCGCGAGGCCAAGGAACTGCTGCTGGACGACCCCGAGAACAACGCCCAGTTCGTCTTCCTGCGCCCGCGCGACATCGCCCTGTACGTCGGCTCCGGCACCCTGGACGTCGGCATCACCGGCCGCGACCTGCTGCTGGACTCGCGCGCCCCGGCCGACGAGGTCCTGCGACTGGGCTTCGCCCGCAGCACCTTCCGCTTCGCCGGCCGCCCCGGCGTCGCCTCCTCCGTGGCGGACCTGCACGGCCGGCGCATCGCCACCAGCTACTCCGGCCTGGTCGGCGAGCACCTGGCCGAGCACGGCGTGAACGCCGACGTGGTGCACCTGGACGGTGCGGTGGAGACCGCCGTGGCGCTGGGCATCGCCGACGTCATCGCCGACGTCGTGGAAACCGGCACCACCCTGCGCGCCGCCGGCCTGGAGGTCTTCGGCGAACCCGTCATGCGCTCGGAGGCGGTCCTCGTGCGCCGCGCCGGCGCGGCCGCCGACCCGGCCGTGGACGTCCTCGTGCGCCGCCTGCAGGGCGTGCTCGTGGCCCGCCAGTACGTGATGGTCGACTACGACTGCCCCGCCGACCTCGTCGAGCGCGCCACCGCCGTCACCCCCGGCCTGGAGTCGCCCACGGTCTCGCCGCTGGCGCGCCCGGGCTGGGTGGCGGTGCGCGCCATGGTGCAGCGCGCGGCCACCAACCGCGTCATGGACGAGCTGTACGAGCTGGGTGCTCGCGCCATCCTCGTCACCAGCATCCACGCGTGCCGGTTGTGAACGCCCCCGTGGACGAACGCGCAGCGCGCACCCCCGCCGTGGACGACGCCCCCTTCCGGGCCCGCCGCGCCCGCACCGTGGGTCTGGTCGTGGCCGGTGCGCTGGCCGCGGTCCTGGTGGCGCTGGCCGTGGGCCTGTCCCTGGAACCGGGCACCGGCTGGAGCGTGCTCGACACCGCCTCCACCGCGGTCCTGGGGGTGCTGCTGTGCGGGGGGCTGGTGCGCCTGGTCTCCGTGCGGGCGGTGCCCACCGAGGACGCGCTCGTCGTGCGCAACGTCCTCCTCACCCGCCGGGTGCGCTGGGACGAGGTGCTCGAGGTGCGCTTCGGCCGCGACGACCCGTGGCTGGTGCTGGGCACCGACGACGGCGAGGACGTGGCCGTCATGGCCGTGCAGCGCTCCGACGGCGAGCACGCCCAGGCCGAGGCGCGCCGCCTGGCGCGCCTGGTCGCCGCGCGCGCCCCGCGCCCGCACCGGGGCTGACACCCGCCCGCGGCTGACCGCCCCCCCCGCCGGGCGGTCAGCCCTCCAGCACCCGCCAGCGCACTCCGCCGGCGGCCGGGCTCCCCGCGTCCGCCGACGGGTCGCTGCCCAGCACCACGTCCGCGGCCGCGCGCACGTCGTGCGCCGCGAACAGCGCCTCCTCCTGCGCCGCCCACCGCCGCCAGTGCGGCGCGAACACCGCCCCGTCGCGGTCCAGGGCGCGCCGCCGGCGCACCGGCTCCGCCGCCTCCACCCACACCAGCACGTCCGCGCGCACCGCGGTGCACCCCGCCCCCACGCCCTCGACGACCAGCACCGCCGCCTCCGGCGCCGGCAGCGACACCGGCTCGCCCCACCGCTCCCGCGGCCAGTCCCAGCGACGCGGCGCGCTCGCGCGCCCGGCGCGCACCGGCACCAGCACCTCCCGCTCCAGCACCCCCACCCCCTCGGCCAGCCCGTCCCAGCCGGGGTACAGCTCGTCCAGGTGCAGCACCGGTGCCCCCAGGTGCGCCGCCAGCGCACCCGCCAGGTGGGTCTTGCCGCTGCCGGAGCGCCCGTCCACGGCCACCAGCCGCGGCCCGGCCGGCGGGCGCGGCGCCGCCGCCACGCGCGAGGCCAGCAGCCGCACCACCTGCCCGGTGCCCACGGCGCCCGCGCCACCGCCCGCCCCGGCGTCGCCGGCCGGCACCCCCGAGGGGCCTACGACCACGAGGCGCCTAGAACCACGTGGGGCACCACGGCGCCCGGGGCGTCGCCAGCAGCGACTGCAGCTGCTGCACCGCCGACGGCGAGCCCACCACCCGCCCGGCCGCCGCCAGCGCCACCGCCGAGGTCCCGCCCAGCAGCAGCGCCCCCAGCTCCGCCGCGCCCAGCACCACGTCCGGCTCCTGCGACGTCGCGGTCACCTCCGCGCACGTCCACCCGTCGTCCCCGCAGCGCTGCGGGTCCACGTGCACGCGCACCGTCGCCGCCGCCGGGCCGCCCTCGTCCAGCACCCGCAGCACCAGCGAACCGCACCCCAGGTACCTGCGCGCCGCCAGCGCCCCGGCCGCGTCCAGGGGCCGCACCCACAGGAAGTCGTCCACCGCGGTGCGCTGCACCGCCCGCGGGTCCTCCAGCAGCAGCGGCAGCGGCTCGTCCACCGGCCGGTCCGCGGCGTGCAGCGTGCGCACCCAGTCCAGCGAGGCCAGGAACCCCCACAGGTCCCGGTAGGCGCCGGGGGAGGCCGCGTGCAGGTCCAGCACGCGCGCCGAGCACCGCGAGACCCGCCCGGCCCACTCCTCGCTCACCTCGTAGGCGGCGTACCCGTCCGCGCGCCCGTCACCGTCGCGGTGCAGCACCACGTGCGCCCGCGGCCCCAGCGCTCCCCGCGCACCCGGCCGGGTCCACTGCCGCCACCACACGTCCTCGCGCAGCAGCCCGCCCGGCCGCGCCCGGCGGGACGCGTCGTGCACCGCGGCCAGCTCCCGCCACACCGCCGACGGCTCCACCAGCTCCAGGCCCCCGGCCCCGCCGCGACCACCGGGTGCGTCCGCGCGGAAGCGCAGCGAACCGGCGTCCACCACCAGGTTCGCCGACGCCGTCGCCGCCCCGAACCCGAAGCGCCCGTAGATGGGCGCCTCCGCCGCGATGAGCACCGCCAGCGCGTGCCCCGCCTCCCGCGCCCGGCGCAGGTCCTCACCGATCATCCGCCGCAGCAGCCCGCGCCGGCGGTGCGTGGGCAGCACCGTCACCGTCGAGACCGCGTTCACCGACACCGGTCCCGTCCCCGGCAGCGTCAGCTCCGAGTCGAACGAGCGGTACGTGGCCACCCAGCGACCGGCGTCCACCACCCCCGACAGGCGGTGACCGGCCATCCGCTCCACCGACTCCAGCGCCGCGCGGTCGGCGTCCTCCGGCACCGGCCGCATGAACACCACCTGCGGCACCCGCGACCACGCCGCCACCGCCTCCGCGTCGGCGGGGTCGACCGTCCGCAGGGGCAGCGCCCCGCTGTCCGCGCTCGTCACCCGCCCGACGCTACCGGCAGCGCACGGGGCGGCGCCGCTGCCGCCCGGCGCCCACTACCCTCCTGCCGTGAGCGTCGCCGTCCGTGTCATCCCCTGCCTCGACGTCGACGCCGGCCGCGTCGTCAAGGGCGTCAACTTCGCCGACCTGCGCGACGCCGGGGACCCCGTCGAGCTCGCCCGCCGCTACGACGCCGAGGGCGCCGACGAGCTCACCTTCCTCGACGTCACCGCCTCCTCCGGCTCGCGCGAGACCACCTACGAGGTCGTCTCGCGCACCGCCGAGCAGGTCTTCATCCCCCTGACCGTCGGCGGCGGCGTGCGCTCGGTCACCGACGTCGAGCGCCTCCTGCGCGCCGGCGCCGACAAGGTCGGCGTCAACACCGCCGCCATCGCCCGCCCCGAGCTCATCACCGAGATCGCCGAGCGCTTCGGCTCCCAGGTCCTCGTCCTGTCCGTCGACGCCCGCCGCACCCTCCCCGGGCAGCCCACCACGCCCTCCGGCTTCGAGGTCACCACCCACGGCGGCCGCCGCGGCACCGGCCTGGACGCCGTGCGGTGGGCCGAGCGCGCCGCCGAGCTCGGCGCCGGCGAGATCCTGCTGAACTCCATGGACGCCGACGGCACCGGCGCCGGCTTCGACCTGCAGATGCTCACCGCCGTGCGCGCCCGCGTCAGCGTCCCCCTCGTCGCCAGCGGCGGCGCCGGCGCCGTGGAGCACTTCCCCCCGGCCGTCGCCGCCGGCGCCGACGCCGTCCTGGCCGCCAGCGTCTTCCACTTCCAGCAGCTGAGCATCGGCCAGGTCAAGGACGCCCTGCGCGCCGGCGGCGCCCCCGTGCGCTGACCGGACCCGGCACCCGGCGACCCTGCGACCTGGGCGCGCTAGGCGCCGGGCGGGAACGCCTCGGTGAACGCCCGCACCGCGTCCGGCGCACCGTCCACCTCCACCAGCGCGTGCGAGCGCCGCCCGAACGCGTGCAGCAGCAGCTCCTGCGGCTCACCGCGCACGGCGACCGACACCGCACCGTCGCGCACCACCGCGCGCGGCCCCAGCTCGCTGACCAGCACCACCCCCACCGGCGAACGCCGGTACGCCGCGCGCGCCAGCAGCCGCACCGCCCGCCACAGCCCCGCCGACTCCTCGCGCGTCAGCTCCCGCGGCTGCCAGCCGCCCTGCGCCCGCCGCACGTCCTCGCGGTGCACGAAGAACTCCACGCCGTTGACCACCTGCGCCACCGGCCGCCAGCGCGCCGGGCTGCGCGACGGCGGACCCGAGCGCACCCGCTGCACCAGCGCCTCGAACGGCTCCTGCAGCCACTGCGAGCGCACCCGCTGCGCGTGCGCCCCCAGCGAGGGCACCGCCCGCCCCAGCGCCTCCCCGGCCAGCACGTCCACCCGACCGTCGCGCACCGCCAGGTGCACCAGCAGGTCCCGCACCGCCCACCCCTCGCACAGCGTGGGCGCTCGCGGTCCGGCGCGCAGCGCGTCGTCGCACAGTCCGTCGCGTTCTCGGGCGGCATCGGGTCCGGGCACGGCGCGATGCTCGCACAGGCCGGTGCGACCATGAGGCACGTGCCCGCCGATCCCACCGCCGCGTCCACCGCCGACCCCGCCGCCGACCCCGCCGCCGCGCCCGCGCCCCTCGCGCTGGACCCGCGGGTGGCCGCCCTCCTCAAGCGCGACCCCGCCGGCCTGGTCTGCGCCGTGGTGCAGCAGCACGACACCCGCGAGGTGCTCATGGTCGCCTGGATGGACGACACCGCCCTGGCGCACACGCTGAGCACCGGCCGGGCCACCTACTACTCGCGCAGCCGCCGCGGCCTGTGGCGCAAGGGCGACACCTCCGGGCACGTGCAGTGGGTCAAGCGCGTCTCCCTGGACTGCGACGGCGACGCGCTCCTGGTGGAGGTCGACCAGGTCGGCGCCGCCTGCCACACCGGCGAGCGCACCTGCTTCGACGCGGTGCAGCTGCCCGCCGCCACCGGCGCCCGCCCGTGAGCACGGCGCCGGCTCCCCCCGGCGGCGCAGGCGCCCCCGGCGCCGGGCGGGACCGCACCGGCCGGGGGGGGCGGGCCGCCGCGCTGCTGGCCGGTGCCGCCGGCGCCGTCCTGGCCCTGGTGGCCGGCGCCCCCACCTGGGTGCAGGGCGCGGTGAGCACCGCCGCCGGGGCGCGCGAGGTGGCCGCCGCCGGCCGCGAGGCCGCGCCCGTGGCGACCGCGCTGGCGCTGGTGTCCCTGGCGGCCGTGGTGGCCTGCTCGCTGGGCCGGCGCGCCGCCCGGTCGGCGGCGGCCCTGGTGCTGCTCCTGGCCGGTGCGGGCACCGCCGCCGCGGCGCTGGCGGTGCTCGCCTCCCCGCAGCAGGCGCTGACCGCGCCGGCGCGCGCGGTCAGCGGCCTGAGCGAGCCGCCCGTGCAGCGCGTGGAGGCCTCAGCGTGGCCGCTGGTGTGCGCCGGGGGCGGGGTGCTGGCCGCCGCCGGGGGCGCCGCCGCGCTGGTGCGCGGGCGCTCCTGGGCCTCCTCCAGCCGCCACGAGCGCGACGCGGCCGGCGCTCGCCCCGGGGCGGCCGGACCCGCCGCCGCCTCGGCCGACCCGGCGGCCGCCTGGGACTCCCTGACCCGCGGGGACGACCCCACCCGCTGACGCGCGCCCCGCCCCGCGGCCTGCGCCCTCGCGCCCTCCCCGGCACCGCGCCCTCCCCGGCGGCCGCGGTGCCGGGCCGGTACCGTGGGAGCACCACCCCCCGCCACGCCCGAGGAGCACCACGGTGACCAGCCAGCAGCCCGAGACCACGCACGCCGCCCCCGCCGACGAGCACGGCCACGGCCACAGCGTCGCGGGGTGGGCCGGTGTCGGCACCGCCCTGGTCGGGTTCCTGATCCTGTCCCTGGCCGTGGTGTTCACCAGCCTGCTGTGGGGGATCATCGGCGGGGTCGTCATCCTCGCCTCGCTCGTGGTCGCCTACGTGCTCTCCAAGACCGGCCGCGGCGTCACGACCGACTCCGGGGACCCCGTGGTCGCCAGCCGCCCGGGGCGCTGAGACCGCCCCGTCCGGCCCCGCGGTCCCACCGGGCCGTCCGCCGGGTCGTGCGGCGCCGGGCCGGTGCGGGACCGGCGTCGGCGCGGGCGCGGCGGGGACTACCCTTCAGGACGTGACCGTCCTCGACGACATCCTCGCCGGAGTGCGCGAAGACCTGGCCGAGCGGCAGGCCCGCACCTCGCTGGCCGAGCTGAAGGAGCGCGCGCACCGGCAGGTGCCCGCCAAGGACGCCGCGGCGCTGCTGCGCCCGCGCGACAGCGAGCAGCGCGGCGTGAAGGTCATCGCCGAGGTCAAGCGCGCCAGCCCCTCCAAGGGAGCGCTCGCCCAGATCCCCGACCCGGCCGAGCTGGCCCGCCAGTACGAGGCCGGTGGCGCCACCGTCATCAGCGTCCTGACCGAGCAGCGCCGCTTCGGCGGCAGCCTGGCCGACCTGCGCGCGGTGCGCTGCGCGGTGGACGTGCCGGTGCTGCGCAAGGACTTCGTCGTCGGCTCCTACCAGCTGTGGGAGGCGCGCGCCTTCGGCGCCGACGTCGTCCTGCTGATCGTCGCGGCCCTCGAGCAGGAGGCCCTGGTCTCCCTCGTCGAGCGCACGCACTCCCTGGGCATGACGGCGCTGGTGGAGGTGCACACCGCCGAGGAGGTCGAGCGCGCGGTGGCCGCCGACGCCCGCGTCGTCGGGGTGAACAACCGGGACCTGAAGACGCTGCGGGTGAACAACTCCACGTTCGCCGAGCTGGCGCCCCTGATCCCCGCCGGTGTCGTCAAGATCGCCGAGTCCGGCGTCCAGGGCCCGCACGACGTGGTCGAGTTCGCCCGCGCCGGCGCCGACGCGGTGCTGGTGGGGGAGACCCTGGTGCGCGGGGACGACCCGCGCCGCGCCGTGGCGGACCTGGTCGCCGCCGGCGCCCACCCGGCGGTGCAGGCGGTGCGCCCGTGAGCGCCCCCGTCGCCCGCGCGCAGGAGCAGCCCGTCCCCGCCACCGGCCTGGCCGCCGAGCGCGGCCCCTACTTCGGCGCCTTCGGCGGGCGCTTCGTGCCCGAGGCGCTGGTGGCCGCCCTCGACGAGATCGAGGCCGCCCACACCGCCGCCATGGCCGACGAGTCCTTCCTCGCCGAGCTCGCCGAGCTGCACCGCACCTACTCGGGCCGGCCCAGCATCCTCACGCCCGTGCCGCGCTTCGCCGAGCACGCCGGCGGCGCCACCGTGCTGCTCAAGCGCGAGGACCTCAACCACACCGGCTCGCACAAGATCAACAACGTGCTCGGCCAGGCCCTGCTGACGAAGCGGATGGGCAAGACGCGCGTCATCGCCGAGACCGGCGCAGGCCAGCACGGCGTGGCCACCGCCACCGCCGCGGCCCTGATGGGCCTGGAGTGCACGGTCTACATGGGCGAGGAGGACACCCGCCGCCAGGCGCTGAACGTGGCGCGCATGCGCCTGCTGGGCGCCACCGTGGTGCCCGTCACCGCCGGCAGCCGCACCCTGAAGGACGCCGTCAACGAGGCCTTCCGCGACTGGGTCGCCTCGGTGGAGACCACCCACTACGCCTTCGGCACCGTCGCCGGTCCGCACCCCTTCCCCGTCCTGGTGCGCGACTACCAGCGCGTCATCGGCCTGGAGGCGCGCGCGCAGGTGCTGGAGCTGACCGGCCGCCTGCCGGACGCCGTGTGCGCGTGCGTGGGCGGCGGCTCGAACGCCATCGGCATCTTCCACGCCTTCCTCGACGACCCGCAGGTCGCCCTGCACGGGTACGAGGCCGGCGGCGACGGTCTCGAGACCGGCCGCCACGCCGCCCCCATCACCGCCGGCGTCACGGGCGTCTTCCAGGGCGCGCGCCAGTTCGTCATGCAGGACGAGGACGGGCAGACGATCGAGTCGCACTCGATCTCCGCGGGCCTGGACTACCCGGGCGTCGGCCCCGAGCACGCCTGGCTGGCGGCCGGTGGTCGCGCCGCCTACCACCCGGTCACCGACGCGCAGGCGATGGACGCCTTCCGGCTGCTGTGCCGCACCGAGGGCATCATCCCGGCCATCGAGAGCTCCCACGCCCTGGCCGGCGCGCTGCAGCTGGGCCGCGAGCTCGGCCCGGACGCCGTGCTGCTGGTGAACCTCTCCGGCCGCGGCGACAAGGACGTGGACACCGCCGCCCGCTGGTTCGACCTGGTCAGCGACGCCGACCTGGTGGCGTCCGAGGCCGAGCGCGTCGCCGACGCGCCGCAGCGCACCGAGGGAGCGGGCTGGTGAGCACCACGAGCGAGCGGACGAGCACGGACGGCACGAGCACGGACGGCACGGTGGCGGGCGGCGCGGCCGCGCCCCGAGCGGGCACCGCCGCCGCCGCGGTGGACCGCGCGAGGGCCGAGGGCCGCGCGGCCCTGGTGGCCTACCTGCCGGTCGGCTTCCCCGACCTCGACGCGAGCGTCGCGGCCGCGAAGGCGGCCGTCGCCGGGGGAGCGGACGTGGTGGAGCTGGGCCTGCCCTACTCCGACCCCACGATGGACGGGCCGACCATCCAGCGGGCCGTGGAGGCGGCGCTGCGAGCGCGCACCCGCCCCGCCGACGTGCTGCGCGCGGTGGAGCAGGTGGCCGCCACCGGCGCGGCCGTGCTGGTCATGACGTACTGGCCACCGGTGGACCGCTACGGCGTGGACCGCTTCGCCGCCGACCTGGCCTCCGCCGGCGCCGCCGGGCTCATCACCCCCGACCTGATCCCCGACGAGGCCGCCGGGTGGATCGCCGCCAGCGACGAGCACGACCTCGAGCGCGTCTTCCTCGTCGCCCCCAGCTCCACCGACGCCCGCCTGGCCTCCACGGCCGCCGCCTGCCGCGGTTTCGTCTACGCCGCCTCCACCATGGGCGTCACCGGTGCGCGCACCGCGGTGGGCGCCGGCGCGGCCCGGCTGGTCGAGCGCACCCGCGCCGCCGGTGCCGAACGCGTCTGCGTCGGGCTGGGCGTGTCCACGCCGGAGCAGGCCGCGCAGGTCGCCGGGTACGCCGACGGCGTCATCGTCGGCTCGGCGTTCGTGGCGCGACTGCTGGAGGCCGGCTCGGCCGCCGAGGGCGCCCGCGCGGTGGGGGAGCTGGCCGAGGACCTGGCCCGCGGCGTGCGCAGCGCCTGAGCGCCGGCCCCGGGCGCGAGAACCGGGAGCACGAGGAACGGGCCGACGACCGCCCGCGCGGTGCGCGGGCGCCTGCGAGGGGACGAGCGTTGAGCAAGAAGCGACCAGGCGGCCACCCCGCCCGCGCCGGCCGGCCGGAGGACGCCGCCCAGGCGCGCCGCGCCAGGGCCGCCGCGCTGCGGCAGCAGGAACTGGCGCGCGAGCGCCGTCGCCGGGTGCTGCTGGTCAGCGCCGCCGTCGTGGTGCTCCTCGCGCTCGTGGCGGTCGTCGCCGTGGTGGTGGCGCGCCAGGGCGACGACGCCACCGCCGAGGGCGCCACCCCGCCCTCGGCCACCGCCCCCGACGGCGGCTACCTGCTGGCCGGTGACGCCGCGCCCGGCGCACCCACGCTGGACGTCTGGCTGGACTACCAGTGCCCGTTCTGCGCCGACTTCGAGGCCGCCGCCGGCGACGACCTGCAGGAGCTGGCCGCCTCCGGGCAGGCCCGCGTGGTCGTGCACACCCTCAGCTTCCTCGACCAGAACCTCGGCAACGACTCCTCCACCCGCGCCGCGGAGGGCGCGGCCGCCGCCGACGCCCAGGGCCGCTTCGCCGAGTACAGCGAGGAGGTCTTCGCCCGCCAGCCCGAGCGCGAGGGCACCGGGTACACCGACGAGGAGCTGCGCGCCGCGGCCGAGGCCGCCGGGGTGACGGACCTCCAGGCGTGGTCGCAGGCCGTGGAGGAGGACACCTACCTCGGCTACGTGCGCCGCGTGCAGGAGTCGATGGCCGAGGCGGGCGTCGAAGGCACCCCCACCGTGCAGCTCACCCCCGACGGCGGCGAGACCCGCACGCTGGAGACCGGGCAGCTGCTGGACCCGGACGCCGGCGACTACCTGCGCGAGCAGGTCGCCCAGGCCACCGGGACCTCCACCGCGACCTCCACCGGGACGGACTCGCCGTGATCACCGCCCTGCCCGCGACCCTTCCCGCCGCGCTGCCCAGCCCCACCCAGAGCGTGTGGTACCTGGGGCCGGTGCCGGTGCGCGCGTACGCGCTGTGCATCCTCGCCGGCATCGTCGCCGGCCTGTGGATCACCTCCCGGCGCTGGCGCGCCAAGGGCGGCAACCCCGACTTCCCCCTGGACGTGGCGGTGTGGGCGGTGCCCCTGGGCGTCGTCGGCGCCCGCCTGTACCACGTGATCACCTCCCCGGAGGCGTACTTCGGTCCCGACGGGGACCCCGTGCGCGCCCTCTACGTCTGGGAGGGCGGCCTGGGCATCTGGGGCGCGGTGGCCGCCGGGGCGCTGGGCGCCTGGATCGCCTGCCGGCGCGCCGGCTACCGCCTGGCCCCCTTCGCCGACGCGGTCGCCCCCGGCCTGCTCGTCGCCCAGGCCCTGGGCCGCTGGGGCAACTGGTTCAACAACGAGCTGTACGGCCGCGCCACCGACGTGCCGTGGGCGCTGACCGTCCACGACTGGGACGAGGCCGCCGGCCGCGCGATCACCGGGGCCGACGGCCAGCCGGTGGTGCTGGGCACCTTCCACCCCACGTTCCTGTACGAGTCCCTGTGGTGCCTGCTGGCGGCCGCGATCATCGTGCTGGCCGACCGCCGCCTGCACCTTCGTCACGGGCAGGCGTTCTTCCTGTACGTGGCGCTGTACACCGCCGGCCGCTCGGTCACCGAGGCGCTGCGCATCGACCCGGCCAACGAGATCGGCGAGCTGCGCGTGAACCAGTGGGTCGCGGCGGTCGTCTTCCTCGCCGCGGTGGTCGCCCTGGTCCTCTCGCGCCGCCGGCACCGCGGTGCCGGTGGTCGGGACGAGCCCCTCGAGCGGGGTACCCTCGCCGCAGTCCCCGGCGGCCACTCCCCCCACCGGTGACGCTGAGCAGCGGGCCGGCGAACCGATCGTGACCGAGTCCTCGCTGCTGTCCTCACGGGAACGCGACCACCCGACGTCGTGGTGATCCGGTGACGCTCTCGTGCGAATGAGCACGGGTTCCTGGGCGTTACAGTGAGGCGAACGCGGGCCAGCGCCGTCCCCGTTCGGGTGCGCACCCACCAGGAGCACACCCGTGCCCCCGAGGAGACCGATCCGGCTCCGAGGGGACCCACGCTCGAAGAGACCCGTCGAGAGACCCCCTGTCCATCGAGGTCCTCCCGGACCTCTCTCCGAGGACGGTGCACCGCATGTCGCAACCCCTCGCGCAGACCACCGCGCAGACCACCGGGACCACCACGGCGCAGCCGGTCAGGCCGCTGCCCTTCTCGGCGCTGCCGCCGAGCTCCGGGCTGTACGACCGCCGTGAAGAGCACGACGCCTGCGGGGTCGCCTTCGTCGCCACCATGCGCGGCGAAGCCGGCCACGACATCGTCGAGCACGCCCTGACGGCGCTGCGCAACCTCGACCACCGCGGCGCGGTGGGCGCGGAGACCAGCACCGGTGACGGGGCCGGCATCCTCACCCAGGTCCCCGACGAGTTCCTGCGCGCCGTCACGGCCGAGCAGGGCGTCGAGCTGCCCGCCAAGGGCACCTACGCCGTCGGCAACGCCTTCCTGCCCGTGGACGAGACCGAGCGCGCCGCCGCCGTGGCCCGCATCGAGGAGCTCGCCGCCGAGGAGTCGCTGACCGTCCTGGGCTGGCGCGAGGTCCCGGTGACCGCCGACCTCGTCGGCTCCCAGGCGCGCGCCTGCATGCCGCACTTCGCGCAGCTGTTCGTCGCCGGCCCCGACGGCGAGAGCGGCCTGGACCTGGACCGGCGCGTGTACCCGCTGCGCAAGCGCGCCGAGCGGGAGCTGGGCGTGTACTTCCCCTCCCTGTCGGCGCGCACGATCGTCTACAAGGGCATGCTCACCACCGGCCAGCTCGAGCCGTTCTTCCCCGACCTGTCCGACCGCCGCTTCACCAGCGAGCTGGGCCTGGTCCACTCGCGCTTCTCCACCAACACCTTCCCCTCGTGGCCGCTGGCGCACCCCTTCCGCACCATCGCCCACAACGGTGAGATCAACACCGTGCGCGGCAACCGCAACTGGATGGCCGCGCGCGAGTCGCAGATGAGCACCCCCCTCATCCCCGGCGACGTGCAGCGCCTGGGCCCGGTGTGCGCCACCGAGGGCTCCGACTCCGCCTCCTTCGACGAGGCCCTGGAGCTGCTGCACCTGGCGGGGCGCTCCCTGCCGCACGCGGTGCTGATGATGATCCCCGAGGCGTGGGAGAACAACACCGAGATGGACCCGGCCCGCCGGGCCTTCTACGAGTTCCACTCGATGTTCTCCGAGCCCTGGGACGGGCCGGCCAACCTCACCTTCACCGACGGCACCCTCATCGGCTGCGTCCTGGACCGCAACGGCCTGCGCCCCTCGCGCTACTGGGTCACCGACGACGGCCTGGTCGTCCTGGCCAGCGAGGTCGGCGTGCTGGACGTGGACCCCGCCTCCGTCGTCGCCCGCGGCCGCGTCGCCCCCGGCAAGATGTTCCTCGTCGACACCGCCCGCGGGCGCATCGTCGACGACGAGGAGATCAAGTCCGAGCTCGCCGCCGCCCGCCCGTACGCGGAGTGGCTGAAGAACGTCGTGCACCTGGGCGACCTGCCCCCGCGCGAGCACGTGGTGCACACCCACGCCTCGGTGGCCCGCCGCCAGCAGACCTTCGGCTACACCGAGGAGGAGCTGCGCCTCATCCTCGCCCCGATGGCCCGCGCCGGTGCCGAGCCGATCGGCTCCATGGGCTCCGACACGCCCCTGGCGGTGCTCTCGCAGCGCCCCCGCCTGCTCTTCGACTACTTCACCCAGCTCTTCGCGCAGGTCACCAACCCGCCGCTGGACGCCATCCGCGAGGAGCTCGTCACCTCGCTGATCACCATCGCCGGCCCGCACCAGAACTTCCTGGCGGAGACCCCGGCGCACTGCCACCAGCTGGTGCTGCCCTTCCCGGTCATCGACAACGACGAGCTCGCCAAGATCGTCCACATCGACCGCGACCGCCGCAACCCGGGCCGCACCACCCACACCGTCAAGGGCCTGTACCGCGTGGCCGGCGGCGGCGCGGAGCTGGCCCGGCGCATCGAGGAGATCCGCGCGGAGGTCTCCCGCGCCATCGCCGACGGCGCCGTCTTCGTGGTGCTGTCCGACCGCGACTCCACCGCCGAGCTGGCACCGATCCCCTCGCTGCTGCTGACCTCCGCCGTCCACCACCACCTGGTGCGCCAGAAGCTGCGCACCCAGGTCGGCCTGGTCGTCGAGGCCGGCGACGTGCGCGAGGTGCACCACGTGGCCCTGCTCATCGGCTACGGCGCCGCCGCCATCAACCCCTACCTGGCGATGGAGACCGTCGAGGACCTGGTCCGCAACGGCGTCATCACCGGCGTGGAGCCGCAGGCCGCGGTGAAGAACCTCATCAAGGCCCTCGGCAAGGGCGTGCTGAAGGTGATGTCCAAGATGGGCATCTCCACCGTCGCCTCCTACCGCGGTGCGCAGGTCTTCGAGGCCCTGGGCCTGTCGCAGACCCTCGTCGACGAGTACTTCACCGCCACGACCTCCCGCCTGGGCGGGGTCGGCCTGGACGTCCTCGCCGAGGAGGTGGCGCGCCGCCACCGCATCGCCTACCCCGTGGAGGGGCAGGAGCGCGCCCACCGCCGCCTGGAGACCGGTGGTGAGTACCAGTGGCGCCGCGAGGGCGAGCCGCACCTGTTCGACCCCGAGACCGTCTTCCAGCTGCAGCACTCCACGCGCCAGCGCAACGAGGCCCTCTTCCGCAAGTACACCTCCCGGGTGGACGACCAGTCCGAGCGCCTGATGACCCTGCGCGGGCTGCTGCAGCTGAAGAAGGGCGTGCGCGAACCCGTCCCCGTCGACGAGGTCGAGCCGGTCAGCGAGATCGTCAAGCGCTTCTCCACCGGTGCGATGAGCTACGGCTCCATCAGCGCCGAGGCCCACGAGGTCCTCGCGATCGCCATGAACCGCCTCGGCGGGCGCTCGAACTCCGGTGAGGGCGGCGAGGAGGTGGAGCGGCTGCACGACCCGGAGAAGACCTCCAAGGTCAAGCAGATCGCCTCCGGCCGCTTCGGCGTGACCAGCAACTACCTCTCCTCGGCGACCGACCTGCAGATCAAGGTCGCTCAGGGCGCCAAGCCCGGCGAGGGCGGGCAGCTGCCCGGCCACAAGGTCTACCCGAACATCGCCAGGACCCGGCACTCCACGCCCGGCGTCGGGCTCATCTCCCCGCCGCCGCACCACGACATCTACTCCATCGAGGACCTCGCCCAGCTCATCCACGACCTGAAGAACTCCAACCCCGCGGCGCGCGTGCACGTCAAGCTCGTCTCCGAGGTCGGCGTCGGCACGGTCGCCACGGGCGTGTCCAAGGCCAAGGCCGACGTGGTCCTCATCTCCGGCCACGACGGCGGCACCGGCGCAGCTCCGCTGACCAGCCTCAAGCACGCCGGCGGCCCGTGGGAGCTCGGCCTGGCCGAGACCCAGCAGACCCTCGTCGTCAACGGCCTGCGCGACCGCATCTCCGTGCAGGTCGACGGGCAGCTGAAGACCGGCCGCGACGTCGTCATCGCCGCCCTGCTGGGCGCCGAGGAGTTCGGCTTCGCCACCGCCCCGCTGGTCGTCTCCGGCTGCATCATGATGCGGGTGTGCCAGCTGGACACCTGTCCCGTCGGCGTAGCCACCCAGAACCCCGAGCTGCGCGCCCGGTTCACCGGCAAGGCCGAGTACCTGGTGACCTTCTTCGAGTACCTGGCGCAGGAGGTGCGCGAGTACCTCGCCCAGCTCGGCTTCCGCTCGCTGGAGGAGGCCGTCGGCCACGTCGAGGTCCTCGACACCCGCCGCGCCGTGGCCCACTGGAAGGCCGCCGGGCTGGACCTGGCGCCGATCCTGCACGCGCCCGCCGCACCGGAGGGCACCTCGCTGCACCAGACGCAGACGCAGGACCACGCCCTGGAGAAGGCGCTGGACCACGTCCTCATCGAGCGTGCCCACAGCGCCCTGCGCGACGGCACCCCGGTGCGCATCGAGGTGCCGGTGCGCAACGTCAACCGCACCATCGGCACCCTGCTGGGCCACGAGGTCACCAAGGCCTGGGGCGAGGACGGCCTGCCCGAGGGCACCATCGACATCACCCTGACCGGTTCGGCGGGGCAGTCGCTGGGCGCCTTCGTGCCGCGCGGCATCACCCTGCGCCTGCTCGGCGACACCAACGACTACGTCGGCAAGGGCCTGTCGGGCGGCACCGTCGTGGTGCGCCCGGACCGCGCCAGCGGCTCGCGCGAGCGCGACATCGTCGCCGGCAACGTCATCGGCTACGGCGCCACCTCCGGCTCGATCTTCCTGCGCGGGGAGGTCGGCGAGCGCTTCTGCGTGCGCAACTCCGGCGCCACCGCCGTCGTGGAGGGCGTCGGCGACCACGCGCTGGAGTACATGACCGGCGGCGAGGTCGTGATCCTGGGCCGCACCGGCCGCAACGTCGCCGCGGGCATGTCCGGCGGGCTGGCCCACGTGCTGGACCTGAAGGAGTCCCGCGTCAACCGCGACATGGTCGACGTGGAGCCGATGGACGACGAGGCCGCCGCGCGCGTGCACGACCTGCTCGTCGCCCACCGCGAGCACACCGAATCCCCGCTGGCCGCCAAGCTCCTCGCCGACTGGGGCGCCGCGCGCCAGCGCTTCTCGACGATCGTCCCGCGGGACTACCGCCGCGTCCTGCAGGTGCGCGCCCAAGCCGTCAGCGACGGTTTGGAACCGGACTCCGAGGCCGTGCTGACCCGCATCATGGAGGCTTCCCATGGTTGATCCCCGCGGTTTCCTGAAGGTCCGCGACCGCGAGCTGCCCCCGCGCCGGCCGGTGCCGCTGCGCCTGATGGACTGGCGCGAGGTGCACGAGAAGCAGAGCCAGGACCAGCTGCAGCGCCAGGCCGGGCGCTGCATGGACTGCGGCATCCCCTTCTGCCACAACGCCTGCCCGCTGGGGAACCTCATCCCCGAGTGGAACGACCTCGTCAGCCGCGGCGACATGCACGAGGCCATCGAGCGCCTGCACGCCACGAACAACTTCCCGGAGTTCACCGGCAAGCTGTGCCCGGCGCCGTGCGAGTCCGCCTGCGTGCTGGGCATCAACCAGCCGCCGGTGACCATCAAGCAGGTCGAGGTCATGATCGCCGAGACGGCCGCCGAGAACGGCTGGCTCGAGCCGCGCCCGCCGGAGCGGCTGACCGGCAAGACCGTCGCCGTGGTCGGCTCCGGACCGGCCGGCCTGGCCGCCGCCCAGCAGCTGACCCGCGCCGGTCACACCGTCGCCGTCTACGAGCGCGACGACAAGGTCGGCGGGCTGATGCGCTACGGCATCCCCGAGTTCAAGATGGAGCGCTCCGTCCTGGACCGGCGCCTGGCGCAGATGGAGGCCGAGGGCACCCGCTTCCGCCCGGGCGTCGACATCGGCACCGACATCACCGGTGAGCAGCTGCGCGAGCGCTACGACGCCGTCGTGGTGGCCACCGGCGCCACCCAGTGGCGCGACGTCGACCTGCCGGGCCGCGACCTGGACGGCGTGCACCAGGCCATGCAGTACCTGCCGCCGACCAACCGCGTCGCCGTCGGCGAGCCGCGCCCGGACGACTACATCGACGCCGCCGGCCTGGACGTCGTCGTCGTCGGCGGCGGCGACACCGGCTCGGACTGCTACGGCACCGCGCTGCGCCAGGGGGCGAGGTCGGTCACCCAGCTGGACATCTACCCCAAGGCACCGGGGGAGCGCAGCGAGAACGAGCCGTGGCCCACGGTGCCGAAGGTCTTCAGCGTCTCCTCCTCCCACGAGGAGGGCGGCCAGCGACGTTTCTCCGCCTCCACCCAGGCCCTCGTCGGCGACGAGCACGGGCGCGTGAAGGCCCTGCGCATCGTCGAGGTCCGCAAGGTCGACGGCGTGTGGACCCCCGTGGAGGGCACCGAGCAGGACCTGCCCGCCCAGCTGGTGCTCCTGGCCATCGGCTTCACCGGCCCCGAGCAGGGGGACCTGGTGCACCAGCTCGGCCTGAGCGCGGACGAGCGCACCCGCTTCACCCGCACCCCCGGCTACGCCACCGGCACGCCGGGCGTGTTCGTCGCCGGCGACGCCGGCCGCGGGCAGTCCCTGATCGTGTGGGCGATCGCCGAGGGCCGCGCCTGCGCGGCGGCGGTGGACGAGTACCTCATGGGCGACACCGCCCTGCCGGCACCCGTGCGCGCCGACGCCGCACCGCTGACCGCCTGAACCGGCCGCGCTCACCAGCGCGGCGGGCTGGAGTAGTACCGCGTCAGCCACCGGCTCAACCCGTCCAGACCGGGGAAGAGCACCCGCTCGGTGATGTTGGCCTGGTCCAGGCGCTCGCGCACCAGCGGCTTCAGCGCCGCCGGCACCACCAGCTTGCGCACCAGCGGCGGCTCGGCGCGCGCCAGCCACGCGTCGGGCCGCTCGTGCGCGGAGGAGAGCACCGAGAAGCTGGCGTACTGGTTGACGATCCGCTCGTCCAGCGACGGCGGCTCGAAGAACACCATGAACGGCTCGGGGTCCAGGGCGTCGAAGCGCGCCAGGGTCGGCGCCACCTGCCCCAGCAGATCCACGGTGAACGCGGTTCCCCCCGAGGCCCGCAGCGCCTCGCGCACCTGCCCGGGCAGCCGCTCGTGCGCGGCGACGAAATCCGCGCTCCACACCGCCCCGTCCTCGTCGTGGCGCCGCACGTCCGCCGTGGCGAAGTGCAGGGCCACCAGCGGCGAGTACGTCCAGTCCAGGATCCGGGTGGGCAGCCCGTGGTGCTGCGCCAGCGTCAGCCACTCCCAGTCGCTCTCCTGGTGGCCGAACGGCACCCGCGAGTACTTGCGGAAGTTGCGCAGCAGGTCCGTCTCGCGCTCGACGCGCCCCAGCCGCTGCACCGACGTCACCAGCCCGTACCCCGCGCACGGCAGGCCCCGGTGCACCACGTTGGAGTGGTACCGGCCCGCCCGCTGCGGCCACGGCTCGGAGAACAGCAGGTCCTGCAGCTGCGCCCACGTGCTCGGCACGACCGTCTCCACCTCGGGGTGGTCCACCTGCGGCACCCGGCTCCTCCCGCCCTGAACCCCGCCCTGAACCCCGCCCTGAACCCCGCCCTGAACCCCGCTGCGACCCGTGCACCGGCCCCTCGCGGGCTCGCGCGCTCGTGCACCCGGCGCGACCGCGAGGACCGGTCCGCCGGGCGGGGCTCACCAGCCGGCGACGGCCTCGCGGTCGTACACCCACACCGCCGAGTCGCTGATCACGGTCACGTCCGCGGCGTGCCCGGCCAGGCCCCGCTCGGTCGCGGCCTCCTCGACCTTCGCCAGCGCCCGCTGCGCGGCGCTCTCGGCGTCCAGGCCGTCCCCGTCGACGCTGATGACCACGTCGTGCTCGGGCGCGTCCACCGACTCGATGCGCGGGTGCGCGGTGCGCAGCGCGGCCACCAGCTCCTGCAGCGCCCCGCGCGGCCAGTCGGCGTCCGCGTGCAGGCGCACGTAGACGGCGTACTCGTGCTCCAGGTCCGCCACGCCCTGCTCGATCAGCTCGTCGATCTCCCGGTCCACCGCGGTCCCCAGCACCACGTCGTCGCCACCCGCTCCCGTTCCCGTCGTCATGGCAGCCAGCATGGACCAGCCGCACGAGCGCGCACCTCGGGAGGGGGTGCGCGGGCACGAGGACCCCTCCCGGGCACCTGCCGGGCACCCCGGCAGGTGACGGGCGCGTGAGCGGGACGTGACGGGCCGGTCGCGCGCGCACCGGCGGCGCGCCCCGCGGCGCGCGCCGCACCACCGGCGGCATAGGGTCGGGGGCATGCGCAGAGCGAAGATCGTCTGCACCCTCGGACCCGCAGTGGGCGGCCCCGAGCGGTTGCGGGCCCTGGTGGACGCCGGGATGGACGTCGCCCGGATGAACCTCAGCCACGGTTCCCACGACGAGCACCGGGCCAACTTCGAGGGGGTGCGCGCCGCGGCGGAGGCCAGCGGCCGCTCGGTCGGCATCCTCGCCGACCTGCAGGGCCCCAAGATCCGCCTGGGCCGCTTCGCGGACGGCCCCCACGACCTCGCGATCGGTGACGTCTTCACCATCACCACCGAGGACGTCGTGGGCACCCGCGAGGTGTGCTCCACCACCTACGCGGGTCTGCCCGGTGACGTCTCCGTCGGCGACAGCATCCTCATCGACGACGGCAAGGTCGGCCTGGAGGTCACCGCCGTCGACGGGCCCCGCGTGGTCACCCGCGTGAGCGTGCCCGGCCCGGTCAGCAACAACAAGGGCATCAACCTGCCCGGCGTCGCCGTCAGCGTGCCCGCCCTGTCCGAGAAGGACGTCGAGGACCTGCGCTTCGCCCTGTCGCTGGGCGTGGACATGGTCGCCCTGTCCTTCGTGCGCTCGGCCGCCGACGCCGACGACGTGCGGCGCGTCATGGACGAGGAGGGCGTCACCGTCCCCGTCATCGCCAAGGTGGAGAAGCCGCAGGCGGTGCAGAACCTGCGCGAGATCGTCGCCGCCTTCGACGGCATCATGGTCGCCCGCGGCGACCTGGGTGTGGAGCTGCCGCTGGAGGAGGTCCCCCTCGTCCAGAAGCGCGCCGTCGAGCTCGCCCGCCGGCAGGCCAAGCCCGTCATCGTCGCCACCCAGATGCTCGACTCGATGATCACCAACCCGCGCCCCACGCGCGCGGAGGCGTCCGACTGCGCCAACGCCGTCCTCGACGGCGCGGACGCGCTGATGCTCTCGGGCGAGACCAGCGTGGGGGCCTTCCCCTACGAGGCCGTGCGCACCATGGCCCGCATCATCGACAACACCGAGACCCACGGCGCCGAGCGCATCGCCCCCCTGGGCACCACGCCGCACACCAAGGGCGGCGCCATCACCCTGGCCGCCGCCGAGATCGGCAGCCAGCTGGGGGCGAAGCTGCTGGTGACCTTCACCCAGTCCGGGGACTCCGCCCGCCGCCTGTCCCGGCTGCGCTCGCAGATCCCGCTGCTGGCGTTCACCCCCGACCACGGCACGCGCCGGCGCCTGGCGCTCAGCTGGGGCATCGACGCCCACCACGCGCCGTTCATCAGCACCACCGACGAGATGGTCAAGGCCGTCGACGCCCGGCTGCAGGAGATGGGCCGCTGCTCCGAGGGCGACCTCGTCGTCATCGTCGCCGGCGCCCCCCCGGGGATCGTCGGCTCGACCAACGCGGTGCGGGTGCACCGCATCGGCGACGCCACGGCAGGGGTCTCCTCCGCCTACGCGTGAGGGGCCCGGCACCAGCGGACCCCGCGGGGGCGAGCGCCCCACGCGCGACGAGGGGGACGGACCGGCCGGTCCGTCCCCCTCGTCGCGCCTGCGCGCGTGCCTCGTGCGGTGCCCCGGGTGGGATTCGAACCCACACTGGATCGAGTTTGAGTCGATTGCCTCTGCCGGTTGGGCTACCGGGGCGCGCCGCCCCCGCAGCGGGTGCGTCGAGCGGCGGGGCCACCCTACCGGCCCGCCCGCGCCCGGCCGCTGCGCGGGTGCCGCCGACGGCGCGGGCGGTGCGGCTCCGGCGCGGTGGGCGGCGACCACTAGGATGAGGGCGTGACGAACACTCCTGACACCGCCGCGACCGCACCCACGACCGCCCGCCGGGTGGTCGTCGCGGAGGACGAGGCGATCATCCGCCTCGACATCGTGGAGATGCTGCGGGAGGCCGGCTACGACGTCGTCGGCGAAGCCGGTGACGGTGAGCAGGCGGTCGCCCTGGCCGAGGAGCACAAGCCCGACCTGGTCGTCATGGACATCAAGATGCCCGTCCTGGACGGCATCTCCGCGGCCGAGCGCATCGTCAAGGCCCGCATCGCCCCGGTGGTGCTGCTGACCGCGTTCTCGCAGGCGGAGCTCGTCGAGCGCGCCCGCGACGCCGGCGCCATGGCGTACGTCGTCAAGCCGTTCACCTCCGCCGACCTGCTGCCCGCGGTGGAGATCGCCGTCAGCCGCCACCAGCAGATCATGGCGCTGGAGGACGAGGTCGCCGACCTCGCCGACCGCTTCGAGACCCGCAAGCTGGTCGACCGCGCCAAGTCGAAGCTGCAGACCCAGTTCGGCATGACGGAGCCGGAGGCCTTCCGGTGGATCCAGAAGACGTCGATGGACAAGCGCCTGACCATGCGCGAGGTCGCCACCACCGTCATCAACGCCGGTGACGACCGCCCCTGAGCAGCTCAGGGGACCGGGTCCCGTCCCGGTCTCCGCCACGCCCCGGCGCGCACCGCGCGCCGGGGCTCCCGCGCCCGCCCGGTGCCACCGCGGGCACCCCCCGTCCACACCGTTGACCCGGCCGGGTGAGAGCGCTCGCGCCGTCGGACCGCGGCGCCGGCGCGGACCTTCCGCCGCGACCCGTCAGGCCCTATGGTCCCTGCAGCCGCGAGCGCGGTGACCGGAGGCCCGGGCCCGGTCCGTTCGAGGAGGACGCCGTGCCGAGACCTGTCGTGCTGGTGCGCGAAGCCGCGCTCACCGACGTGGACACCCTGATGCGCCTGTACGCCTCGGCGCGCTTCGACGCCGGGCAGCTGCGCGCCCCCGTCGACCACGTGCGCACCCGACTGGTCCGCGCCCTGGACGAGGGCACCGCGCGCGTGCTCCTGGCCACCGTGGCCGGCGAACCGGCCGGGTACGCCCTGCTGACCCGCGCCCAGCTGCTGCCCCTGGCCGGCCGCACCGGCCCCAGCGTCGAGCACGTGCACGTGGTCCCCGAGCACCGCCGCCGCGGCGTCGGGCGCGCCCTGCTGCGCCGGGCGGTGCTGCTCGCCGAGGCCGAGGGCGCCGAGCAGCTCGCCTGCACCGCGCTGCCCGGCGACCGCGACTACACCCGCTACCTGACCCGCCTGGGCTTCGCCCCCGTCGTCGTGCGCCGCGCCGCGCCGCTGACCGTCCTGCGCCGCCGGCTGGCCCTCGACGGCCCCGCCGGTGCCACCGCCGACCCCCGCGGAGTCGTCGCCCGCCGCCGCTCCCTGCGCGTCCGCCTGGCCCGAGCAGCCACCGCGCCCACCACGCCCACCACCCCCACCGGCACCACGGGGACCGTGCCGCTGCCCGGCGCGGGCGAGGTGCCCGGAGCCACCCCGGTCGCCTGAGCGGCGACCCGGCCACCGGGCACCCCGGGCACCCCGGGGCTCGGCCGCGCCCGCACCCGGCCGGTCCGACCCCCTGGCTACCCTGACCGGCGTGACCCCAGCGCCCGCGCCGACGTCCCGCCGCACCACCGGTAGCAGCACGGGCGGCAGCGCCCCCGGCACCCGCCCCCGCCTGCTCCTCGTCGACGGCCACTCCCTGGCCTACCGGGCCTTCTACGCCCTGCCCGTGGAGAACTTCGCCACCAGCACCGGCCAGCCCACCAACGCGGTCTACGGGTTCACCTCCATGCTCATCAACGTCCTGCGCGACGAGGAGCCCACCCACCTCGCCGTCGCCTTCGACGTCTCCCGCACCACCTTCCGCACCGAGGCCTACCCCGACTACAAGGCCCAGCGCCTCGCCAGCCCCGACGCCTTCCGCGGCCAGGTCGACCTCGTCAAGGAGGTCCTCGCCGCCCTGCGCGTACCCGTCGTGCAGGTCGAGGGCTACGAGGCCGACGACGTCATCGCCACCCTCACCGAACGCGCCGTCGACGCCGGCTACGAGGTCCTCATCTCCACCGGCGACCGCGACGCCCTGCAGCTCGTGCGCGAGCAGGTCACCGTCCTCTACCCCCGCAAGGGCGTCTCCGACCTGCTGCGCATGACCCCCGACGTCGTCCAGGAGCGCTACGGCGTGCCCCCCCAGCGCTACCCCGACCTCGCCGCCCTCGTCGGCGAGACCAGCGACAACCTCCCCGGCGTGCCCGGTGTCGGCCCCAAGACCGCCGCCAAGTGGATCACCGCCCACGACGGCCTCGACGGCGTCATCGCCGACGCCGACCGCATCAAGGGCAAGGCGGGGGAGAACCTGCGCGCCCACCTCGACGGCGTCATCCGCAACCGCCGCCTCAACGCCCTCGTGCGCGACCTGGACCTGCCCGTCACCCCCGACGACCTCGTGCGCCGCACCTGGGACCGCGAACAGGTCCACACCGTCTTCGACGGCCTGGAGTTCCGGGTCCTGCGCGACCGCCTCTTCGCCACCCTCGAGACCGCCGAGCCCGAGGCCGAGGCCGGCTTCGGCGTCGACGGCGCGATCCTCCTCGACGGCGAGGTCGCCGCCTGGCTCACCGAGCACGCCACCGCACGCACCGGCCTGCACGTGGTGGGGCAGTGGTCGCGCGGCACCGGCGACGTCACCGCCCTGGCGCTCGCCGGCGCCGACGGCGTCGCCGCCCTCATCGACCCCACCACCCTCACCGACGACGACGAGCGCGCCCTGGCCACCTGGCTGGCCGACCCCGACGCCCCCAAGGTCGCCCACGACGTCAAGGGCCCCAGCCACGCGCTCGCCGCCCGCGGCTGGACCCTGGCCGGCCTCGTCATGGACACCGCCCTGGCCGCCTACCTGTGCCGGCCCGACCAGCGCAGCTACGACCTCGCCGACCTCGCCGTGCGCCACCTCAAGCGGGAGCTGCGCGCCGAGGGCACCACCGGCACCGGCGCACCCGCCGCCGACGCCGACGAGCAGCTCTCCCTCGACACCCCCGACGGCCCCCTCGGCGCCGACCGGCACGCCCGCGCCCAGGACGCCATGGTCCGCGCCCTCGCCGTCACCGAGCTCGCCGACGTCCTCGCCGCCGAGCTGGAGACCCGCGGCGGCACCCGTCTCCTGCACGACGTCGAGCTGCCCCTCGTCGACGTCCTCGCCCGCGCCGAACGCGTCGGCATCGCCGTCGACGGCGACCTGCTCGCCGAGCTGGAGCAGCACTTCGCCGACCGCGTCGCCCACGCCCAGACCCGGGCGCACGAGGTCATCGGCACCGAGATCAACCTCGGTTCACCCAAGCAGCTGCAGACCGTCCTCTTCGAGCAGCTGGGCATGCCCAAGACCAAGCGCACCAAGACCGGCTACACCACCGACGCCGACGCCCTGGCCTCCCTCTACGTCAAGACCGAGCACCCCTTCCTGCAGCACCTGCTGGAGCACCGCGACGCCTCGCGCCTGCGCCAGACCGTCGAGGGCCTGCGCAAGTCCGTCGCCGACGACGGCCGCGTGCACACCACCTTCCAGCAGATGATCGCCGCCACCGGCCGCCTGAGCTCCACCGACCCCAACCTGCAGAACATCCCCATCCGCACCGACGAGGGCCGCCGCATCCGCGCCGCCTTCGTCGTCGGCCGCGGCGCCGACGGCACCGCCTACGACAGCCTGCTGACCGCCGACTACTCCCAGATCGAGATGCGGATCATGGCGCACCTGTCCGGCGACGCCGACCTCATCGCCGCCTTCACCTCCGGCGAGGACCTGCACCGCTTCGTCGGCAGCCGCGTGTTCGGCGTCGAACCCGCCGACGTCACCCCCGACATGCGCGCCAAGATCAAGGCGATGTCCTACGGCCTGGCCTACGGCCTGTCCGCCTTCGGCCTGTCCAACCAGCTGAAGATCACCACCGAGGAGGCGCGCGGCCTCATGGACGACTACTTCGCCCGCTTCGGCGGCGTGCGCGACTACCTCCACGGCGTCGTCGAGCAGGCCCGCCGCGACGGCTACACCGAGACCATCATGGGCCGGCGCCGCTACCTGCCCGACCTCACCAGCGACAACCGCCAGCGCCGCGAGATGGCCGAGCGCGCCGCCCTCAACGCCCCCATCCAGGGCTCCGCCGCCGACATCATCAAGGTCGCCATGCTCGACCTCGACCGCGGCCTGCGCGAGGAGGGCCTGCGCTCACGCCTGCTGCTGCAGGTCCACGACGAACTCGTCCTCGAGGTCGCCCCCGGCGAGCGCGAGCAGCTCGAGGACCTCGTGCGCCGCACCATGGCCGGCGCCGCCGACCTCGCCGTCCCCCTCGACGTCTCCGTCGGCGCCGGCCGCTCCTGGCACGAGGCCGGTCACTGACCACCCACCACCCCGGCCCCGCCGCACCGGTGGGCACCCGCGGGTGCCCACCTCAGCCGCCGGCCGCGCTCGCCGCAGGGCGGGAGCACACCAGCACCAGCGTCCCCGGCACCAGCTCACCGCGCAGCCTGCTCCACCCGCCCCACACCGCCTCCCCGGCCGACCACTCCGGCTCCACCAGGTCCTCCACCACCAGGCCCGCACCCCGCACCAGCCGCACCCAGTCACCCACCGTCCGGTGGTGCTCCACGTACGTCACCCGCGCCCGCCCCGCACCGTCCGTCTCCGACTCCACGTACGGCCGCCGGTCGAAGTAGGAGTGGTGCACCCGCAACCCCTCCGCCCCCGGCACGTCCGGCAACGCCCACCGCACCGGGTGCGGCACGCTCCCCACGAACCGCCCACCCGGCCGCAGCACCCGCCCCACCTCGCCCAGCACCCGCTCCGCGTCCGCCACGAACGGCAGCGCCCCGTACGAGGTGAACACCACGTCGAACACCCCGTCCGCGAACGGCAGCACCCGCGCGTCGCACTGCAGCAGGGGAGTGCGCACCCCCGCCTCCGCGTCCGCCGCCACCGCCTGCGCCAGCATCCCCGCCGACAGGTCCGAGGCCACCACCAGCGCACCCCGCCCGGCCAGCCACCGCGAGCACTGCGCCGCCCCCGCACCCACCTCCAGCACCCGACGGCCGGCCACGTCCCCCAGCAGCCCCGCGTCCTCCTCGCGCAGCCCCTCCGGACCCCACACCAGGTCCGAGCCCGCCCGCGCGTCCCCCAGGAACGGACCGTGCTCGGCCCGGTACCCCACCGCCTCCGCGTCCCACCAGCGCCGCTGGGCCGCGACCGTCTCCGCCGGCCCCACCTCGCGCCGCCCCACCCCGAACGCGCCGTCCACCCCGTCGCCCACGTCACCGCTCACCACCCCATCGTCCCAGCGGGCGCTCGCGGGCCGGGGCCGCGCGGACAGCACGGGGTGCTTTGCCTGCGTGCACGGGCGCGAGTAGGCTGGGACAGCGCGCGTCCGCCTCCGGTTCTCACCACACGGCCCGAGAACGGCTGCGCGTGACGGCCGGGAACCCCCGGGCGTGCCCCTACGAGTGTCCCTGACGGAGTCCCTACCTCCATGACGACCACGACGACCGCTCCGGCGAGCGCCACCCCTCAGATCGCGATCAACGACATCGGATCGGCTGAGGACTTCCTCGCAGCGGTCGATGCCACCATCAAGTACTTCAACGACGGTGACATCGTCTCCGGCACCATCGTGAAGGTCGACCGTGACGAGGTCCTCCTCGACATCGGTTACAAGACCGAGGGCGTCATCCCCTCGCGCGAGCTCTCGATCAAGCACGACGTCGACCCCAACGAGGTCGTCGGCGTCGGCGACGAGGTCGAGGCCCTGGTCCTCCAGAAGGAGGACAAGGAAGGCCGCCTGATCCTGTCCAAGAAGCGCGCCCAGTACGAGCGCGCCTGGGGCACGATCGAGGCCAAGAAGGAAGCCGACGAGGTCGTCGAGGGCACCGTCATCGAGGTCGTCAAGGGTGGTCTCATCCTCGACATCGGCCTGCGCGGCTTCCTCCCGGCGTCGCTGGTCGAGATGCGCCGCGTGCGCGACCTGCAGCCCTACGTGGGCAAGACGATCGAAGCCAAGATCATCGAGCTGGACAAGAACCGCAACAACGTGGTCCTGTCCCGCCGCGCCTGGCTCGAGCAGACCCAGTCCGAGGTCCGCCAGAACTTCCTCACGACCCTGCAGAAGGGTCAGGTCCGCTCCGGCGTCGTCTCCTCCATCGTCAACTTCGGCGCGTTCGTCGACCTGGGCGGCGTGGACGGCCTCGTGCACGTCTCCGAGCTGTCCTGGAAGCACATCGACCACCCCAGCGAGGTCGTCGAGGTGGGCCAGGAGGTCACGGTCGAGGTCCTCGACGTCGACATGGACCGCGAGCGCGTCTCCCTGTCGCTGAAGGCGACGCAGGAAGACCCGTGGCAGCAGTTCGCGCGCACGCACGCGATCGGCCAGGTCGTCCCCGGCAAGGTCACCAAGCTCGTCCCGTTCGGCGCCTTCGTGCGCGTCGACGACGGCATCGAGGGCCTGGTCCACATCTCCGAGCTGGCCGAGCGCCACGTCGAGGTGCCCGAGCAGGTCGTCCAGGTCAACAGCGACATCTTCGTCAAGGTCATCGACATCGACCTGGAGCGTCGCCGGATCTCGCTGTCGCTGAAGCAGGCCACCGAGGCGCTCGCCGCGGCCGGCGACGAGTTCGACCCCTCGCTGTACGGCATGGCCGCCGACTACGACGAGCAGGGCAACTACAAGTACCCCGAGGGCTTCGACCCGGAGACCAACGAGTGGCTCGAGGGGTACGAGGCGCAGCGCGAGGAGTGGGAGGGGCAGTACGCCCTGGCCCACGAGCGGTGGGAGACCCACCGTCGCCTGGTCGCCGAGCAGGCGGAGGCCGAGGCGCGCGCCGAGGCCGAGGGCGTCCCCGCCGCCGCGAGCGCGAGCAGCACCACGGGTGGCGGCAGCGGCAGCGGTTCCGCTCCGTCCTCGTACACCTCCGAGGCTCCGGAGGCCGCGGGCACCCTCGCGTCCGACGAGGCCCTGGCGGCTCTGCGCGAGAAGCTGACCGGCGGACAGTGATCCACCCGGCCGGGACCGTGCACGCACGGTCCCGGCCACCCCGCTGACGCACGAGGGCCCCGACCGGCACGTCCGGTCGGGGCCCTCGCGCGTCGGCGGGTGGTGCGCCCCTCAGCCGGGCACGGGGGAGCGGGGGGCGTCCTCCCTCGGCGCCGCGCTGGCCACCACCGGTGCGGGACCCGTGCTCTGCCGCACGACCAGCTCGGGCGTGACCGCTCCCGGCTCCACCACCCGCCGGTTCAGCCTCCCCAGCAGGACCCGCACGCAGCGCCGGCCGATCTCCGTGAAGTCCTGGTGCACCGTCGTCAGCGGCGGGTTCAGGTACGCGGCCTCGGGCACGTCGTCGAAACCGACGACGCTGACGTCACCGGGCACCGACAGCCCGGCCTCGGTGAGGGCGCGTACCACCCCGATCGCCATGTGGTCGTTGCCGCAGAAGACCGCCGTCGCGCCCGCCGCCAGCACCTCCCGTCCCGCCCGGTAACCGGACGCCGCCGTCCAGTCCCCGCGCACCGGCCGCGGCACCACCCGCATCGCCTCGACCAGCGCCGTGCGCCAGCCGGTGGACCGCGCCCGCGACTCCGCCCAGTCCACGGGGCCCCCCACGTGGTGCACCGTGCGGTGCCCCAGGTCCAGCAGGTGCTCGGTCACCGCGCGGGCGGCCGCCACCTCGCTCCAGTAGGCGTCCGGCACACCCGCACCGTCCAGGCCGGGCGCCAGCACGCACGGGAACGTCGCGTCCGCGGCGGCCACGGCCGCCTGGGAGGCGTCCTCGGGCACCACCGCGATCGCCCCGTCCACGGACTGCCCGCGCAGCTCCTGGAACGCCTCGCTCACCGTGGCCGGCAGCAGGTCGCTGACCATGACGACCGTCACCGAGTAGCCGGCTGCGCGCGCGGCCTCCTGCACGCCCACCAGCGTCAGCGCCGGCCCGTACAGGGACGTGCTGGCCGCCACGACACCGATGCGGTGCGAGCGGCGCGTCACCAGCGCCCGTGCGGCCGCGTTGGGCTGGTACCCCAGTTCCGCGATCGCCTGCTCGACGCGCTCGCGGGTGCGGCGGGCCACCGAGCCCGAGCCGCGCACCACGCGCGAGACCGTCTGCTGGGACACCCCGGCGAGCTCGGCGACGTCCGCCAGGACCGGTGTGCGCGTTCCCTCGCCCGGCGTCGACGCCGGGTCCGCGGGAGGACTCATCTTCGTTTCCTGCCTGTGGCCGTGCGGGACACGGGAGAGCGGGGGAGCGGGGGAGCGGCCGGCACGTCCACGTGCGGGGTCGGCGCGCGGCGGGGAGGGCACTGCTCCCGGAGGCGTCAGGATACCCACCGCGCGACGGTCCGCACCGGTACCGGACGGGTTCCCCCACACCGCTGCTCCCGACGGGTGACGTGCTTGACGGCCTCGAGTGCTAACGTTAACAATGTTCGAGTCCAACCACTTGCCGCTGTCGAACGGGACGAGGAAGCCCGCTCGGGCGAGTGCCCCGCGCCGCTCGCCGGCGCCCCCCAGCACACGTCGCGAACCTGCACGTCCGCGGCACTCACGAGGTACAGAGGAGTTCCCCCGTGATCACTCGTCGCTACCTGGCAGCCTTCGCTGCCGGTCTGGTCCTGACCGTCTCCGCCTGCGGCGGCGAGGGTGCCGGTTCCGGCACCTCCGGTTCCGGCGGTGCCGCTGACGGCGACATCACCGTCGGCGTCGCGATGCCGACCCAGACCTCCGAGCGGTGGATCGCCGACGGAAACAACGTCAAGGCGGGCCTCGAGGAGGCCGGGTACAAGGTCGACCTGCAGTACGCCAACGACGACATCCCCACGCAGTCCCAGCAGATCGACCAGATGATCACCAAGGGTGACGACCTGCTGATCGTCGCCGCCATCGACGGCACCGCGCTGAGCAGCCAGCTCGCCGCCGCGAAGGCCGCCGGCATCCCGGTCATCTCCTACGACCGCCTCATCCGCGGCAGCGGCGACGTGGACTTCTACGTCTCCTTCGACAACTTCAACGTCGGCGTGCAGCAGGGCACCTCCCTGCTGACGGGCCTGGGCCTGCTGAACGAGGACGGTTCCCCGGGCACCGCCACCGGCCCGTTCAACGTCGAGCTCTTCGCGGGCTCGCTGGACGACAACAACGCCCAGTTCTTCTGGAACGGCGCGATGAGCGTCATCCAGCCGTTCATCGACTCCGGCCAGGTCGTCGTGAAGTCCGGCCAGACCACGATCGACCAGGCAGCGACCCTGCGCTGGCAGCAGGAGACCGCCCAGAAGCGCATGGAGGACCTGCTGACCTCCGCCTACAACGACGGCAGCAAGGTCGACGGCGTCCTCTCGCCCTACGACGGCATCTCCCGCGGCATCATCACCGCCCTGCAGAACGCCGGTTACGGCAGCGCCGAGAAGCCCATGCCCATCATCACGGGCCAGGACGCCGAGATCGCCTCCGTCAAGCTCATCAACGACGGCGTGCAGTACTCGACCATCTTCAAGGACACCCGCAAGCTCGCCGAGCAGGCCGTGACCGCGGCCGAGGCGATGCTGGACGGCGAGGAGCCCGAGGCGAACGACACCACCACGTACGACAACGGCGTCAAGGTCGTGCCCGCGTACCTGCTGGAGTCCCAGATCGTCACCAAGGACAACATCGTCGAGACCCTGGTGGACACCGAGTACTACAGCCAGGCCGAGGTCGACACCGGCCAGGCCGGCTGACCCTCCGCCAGTTCACGGTTCGTCCCCGTCGCGTCCCGCGGCGGGGACGAACCGTGCTGACCACCCCCCAGACCACCGCGGGCGCGTTCGCGCCCGCACGGTTCCCCGAGCGAGGACGACGGCGCGCCGATGACCGACAACATCCTGGAAATGCGTTCCATCACCAAGACCTTCCCCGGTGTGAAGGCGCTCTCCGGCGTCTCCCTGTCGGTGCGGCGCGGTGAGGTGCACGCCATCTGCGGCGAGAACGGCGCCGGCAAGTCCACCCTCATGAAGGTCCTGTCGGGCGTGTACCCGTACGGCACCTACGAGGGCGACATCGTCTTCGACGGGCAGGTGTCCCGCTTCGGCGGGATCTCCGACAGCGAGCGGGCCGGCATCGCCATCATCCACCAGGAACTCGCCCTCGTGCCGTACCTGTCCATCACCGAGAACCTGTTCCTCGGCAACGAGGTCCGCGGGCGCTCGGGCCTGATCAACTGGCACCGCGCCAACGGCGAGGCGTCCAGGCTGCTGCAGCGCGTCGGCCTGGACGAGAACCCGATGACTCCCATCGGGCAGCTGGGTGTCGGCAAGCAGCAGCTCGTCGAGATCGCCAAGGCGCTCAGCAAGGACGTCCGGCTCCTCATCCTCGACGAGCCGACGGCCGCGCTCAACGACAACGACTCCGAGCACCTGCTGGGCCTGCTCCGCCAGCTGCGGGCCGAGGGTATGACGAGCATCATGATCTCGCACAAGCTCAACGAGATCGAGGCCATCTCGGACGCCGTCACCATCATCCGCGACGGGCAGACCATCGAGACCCTCGACATGCGCGCGGACGCCGTCACCGAGGACCGCATCATCCGGGGCATGGTGGGCCGGGACCTGGACAGCCGTTTCCCCGAGCGCGAGTCGAACCCGGGCGAGGAGGTGTTCCGCATCGAGGACTGGACGGTCGGGCACCCCACCCAGGACCGCCGCGTCGTCGACGGCGCGAACCTGTCCGTGCGTGCCGGTGAGGTCATCGGCATCGCCGGCCTCATGGGCGCCGGGCGCACGGAACTCGCCATGAGCGTGTTCGGCCGCTCCTACGGCCGTTACCTGGGCGGGCAGCTCTACATGCACGGCAAGCCGATCGAGGCCCGTTCCGTGCGCCAGGCCATCAAGCACGGCATCGCCTACGCGACCGAGGACCGCAAGAAGTACGGCCTGAACCTCATCGACGACATCAAGCGGAACATCTCCGCCGCGGCGCTGGGCAAGCTGGCCACCGGCGGCTTCGTGAACGCGCACGAGGAGATCCGCGTCGCCGAGGACAGCAAGCGGAGCATGAACATCAAGGCTCCCACCGTCATGGCGTTGACGGGCAAGCTGTCCGGTGGCAACCAGCAGAAGGTCGTGCTGTCGAAGTGGATCTACTCCGACCCGGAGGTCCTGATCCTCGACGAGCCGACGCGCGGCATCGACGTCGGCGCCAAGTACGAGATCTACACGATCATCAACCGCCTCGTGGCGGCCGGCAAGGCCGTCATCGTGATCTCCTCCGAACTGCCGGAGCTGCTCGGCATCTGCGACCGGGTCTACACCCTGTCCGCCGGCCGGATCACCGGTGAGCTGCCGGTCGCCGAGGCGACGCAGGAGAGGCTCATGAGCCTCATGACCAAGGACAAGACGCCGGCGCGGGCCGGCGCGCACACCCCCTCCACCGACGACCACCAGGAGCACTCCGCATGAGCGGTTCCGGCGACCTCCTCAACAAGGGCACGGCCCCGGGGAGCCTGCCCTCGAAACCCCCGGCGCCGCGCTCGGGCCCTGCGAACCCCTTCCGCTCGATCACGGACAACCTGCGCGAGAGCGGCATCTACATCGCCTTCGTGGTCGTGGTGCTCCTGTTCGCGTTCCTGACCGACGGGCTGTCCCTGAGCCCGGGCAACATCACCAACATCGTCCTGCAGTACTCGTACGTGCTGGTGCTGGCCATCGGCATGGTCATCGTCATCGTCGCCGGCCACATCGACCTCTCGGTCGGTTCGGTGGTGGCGTTGACGGGAGCCGTCTCCGCACAGCTCGTCATCGGTTCCAGCCAGCCGTGGTGGGTGGGCGTGCTCGCCGCCCTCGGTGTCGGCCTCGCCATCGGTGCCTGGCAGGGCTTCTGGGTCGCGTTCGTCGGCATCCCCGCGTTCATCGTGACGCTGGCCGGCATGCTGCTCTTCCGCGGCCTGACGTACTACGTGCTCGACAACGTCTCGCTGTCGCCGTTCCCCGGTGGGTACAACGAGATCGCCACCGGGTTCATCAACGGCCTCATGGGCGGTTACGGGTACGACGCGTTCACCCTGTTCATCGGTGCGCTGGCCGTCGCCGGCTACGCCGTCAGCCAGGTCCGCAACCGGATCGCCCGGGTGCGCTACCAGCAGAGCGTCGAGTCGATGCCGATGTTCGTGCTGAAGATCATCGCCGTCGCTGCGGTGGTCATGGCCTTCGCCTGGCAGCTGGCGAACAGCCGCGGCATGCCGATCGTCCTGATCATCCTCGCGGTCCTCATCCTGACCTACTCGCTCGTGATGAAGTCCTCGGTGTTCGGCCGCCAGGTGTACGCGATCGGCGGCAACCTCGCCGCCGCCCAGCTGTCCGGCGTGAACGTCCGGCGGGTGAACTTCTGGATCTTCGTCAACATGGGCTTCCTCGCCGCGGTCGCCGGTGTCATCTTCTCCTCGCGCTCCAACGGCGCCCAGCCCGGCGCCGGCAACAGCTTCGAGCTCGACGCCATCGCCGCGGCCTTCATCGGCGGGGCGGCCGTCACCGGCGGCGTCGGCAAGGTGACCGGGGCCATGATCGGTGGCCTCCTGGTCGGCGTCATCTCCAACGGCATGCAGCTGCTGGGCGTGGACCAGTCGCTCCAGCAGGTCATCAAGGGCCTCGTGCTGCTGCTGGCGGTGGCGTTCGACGTCTACAACAAGCGCCGGGGCGGCGTGCGCTGAAGCTCCGGATCCGCGAACGACCGCGGGCACGCACGAGAGCCCGGCCGGGGATCCCCGGCCGGGCTCTCGTGCGTGTTCGCGGTCGTCCTGTCAGCGCTGCCCGGCGTCCAGCCGCCGCCGGTGACGACACCACTCCAGATCATCGGTGCACAGGGGAAGTCAGTGATGCCGGCGGCGGTGGACTGCCAGCCCTCGCATGGCGGTCAAGGAGGTGACGGGAGCACTGACGACTCACTCCACCCTGGGTCGTGAGCCTTGCTGACGGGGCGTGGTGGCGTCGTGGTGGTGCGCCTGACCAGCGGGGCGCTGGGCCTGTTCGGTCGCCCCGCACCGCGCTGAGGAACTGATCGACGTGCCGTGCCGCGCAGGGGTGCCGCAGCACTGGACGTCGCTCTCCCGGTCGATCACCTGGTGACGGCGTTCACCGCGTCGGCGACGACCGCATCGGAGACCGCCGACTGGTCGCCGAGCACCTCCAGGGTGCTGACCTCACCGGCGTGGGTGTTGAGGAAGGCGCGTGCAGCGCCACCCAGGTCATCGGGTCCGGTGGTGAGCAGCATCGGCGCGTGCCGGCGGCCGGCACGCGTGGCTCCGGCCACGGCGTCGGCGAAGGCGTCACCGCGGGCCAGGGTGACGTGTTGAGGTGTCCAGCCGAACTCCTGCGCAGCGAAGTCGAACATCGCCACCGACGTCGCCTGCCGGTCGGCGCCGGCGACGCGGCGCACGGTCAGGCCCATGGCCTCCAACTGCGCCACGACCTGCTCGGAGACCGCCTGCGGGCCGCCCACCACGACCACCTGGGTGATGCCCCTGCCGCGGGTGGTCAAGATGTCCTCGACCGTGCCCGAGAGCGTCGTCGGCTCGCTCAGCAGCAGCGGCAACCGCTCCTCGGAGGCGACCGGCCCGGCGCTGATGGCGTCGGCGTAGCTGGTGCCGCTGACGAGGAGAGCGGTCCGCTGCCCGTCCACCGACGCCGGAATGTCAGCCTCCTCGTCGTAGGCGATGCGGTAGGCAGCCGCGTTGGTCTCGTAGCGGTCCGCACCGCCCACGCGAATGACTCCCGGATGTTCTTGCGCGGCGGCTACCCGGTCGGCGACCGCGTCCCCGACCACGCCGGCGGCCCCCACGATGAAGCCGTGGACGTAGTGGGAGGCGTCCACGACGGCGGCACTGTCAGCCGGCAGTCGATCGCGCTCGGTCAGCAGCAGGGAGGCTGGGCCCCCGTACCGCCTTCCGGTGAGGTTCACCGCGGACAGCGCGTCGGGGAAGGCGTCACCGCGCGCTACGACGACGTCGGCCGTGAAGTAGGGCCCCGGAGGGAAGGTGGCGCGGGCGATGGCCGCCGCCGTGGCGTACCGATCCGCACCGGCCAGTCGGGTGACGGTTACCGCAGCCGACGCAATCGTTGTCGGCGCAGCGGCAGCGGCAGCGGAAGGGGGGGAGGCTGCACCCAGAACCACGCTCATCAGCAGCGTGCCGGCACCAGCCACGACCTTCGAGGACCCGCCCCCACTCGCGCGCATCGCCGTGGTTCCACCACTCCTCCGACCGAGAGGCCTCGTGCTCACTCGACCAGCATCGCTCACCGGTCACCGATTGACCACAAGGAGCAACGCTCGGTGTGCGTGATGCTCGGGCCACATCCTCAACCCGGGGTCTGGCACGAGCGGGTCACGGTGCCACCTGATCGTGCAGCAGACCCGCTCGCGCCAGCAGCAGTGACCATCGCTGCTGCGCCCACTGCCGCTGCGGTGCCAGTCGTTGCACCGCGAGTCGTTGCGCTGGCTCGTGTCGTTCCGGCGCGTGCCGTGGTGAGCACCGGGCGCGGGCGCGCCCGCAAGGGGACGACCGCGGTGGCGGAGACCAGCACCCCCACGGCTGCTGCGGCGATCGTGCCGGGCGCTGAGGCGTCCCCACGGCGCAGCGCCAGGAAGCTACCGAGCGCATGCGGTGCGCCCGCCACAGCGGCACCCAGCACCGGGCGGTGCTCGGCCAGGTGCCCACCGGCAGCCGCGGCCAGGGCACTGGCACCGGCGGCGAGCACGGCGAGGCCGGGTTTGTCGGCACGCCCGACCAGAGCGACACCGGCATCGACGAGCACCGCCGGCGCGGCATCGACCAGCCCGCGCGCCAACCCCGACGACGGCGAGCGCCCACGCTCGCTCGCGCACGCGGCGACCTCACCGGCCGCGGCCGCCAGCACACCGGCGAGCATCCCCACCCGCCGCCGGCGGGGCACGCAGCGCCCAGTGCGGTGGGTGCTCACCGGCTCCTCCCGTTCACCACGGCGCTCGCCGGCGCATGCGGGGCTGGCTCGTGCGGGATCGGCTCGTGCCGGGGTGCGTGGCGTTGCCACGGGCGGTGTGCGTCGGCGGCCATGCGCGCGCTCAAGGTGGCGGCATCGGCGCCGACGAAGCCCAGCAGCGCCGAGCCGCGGCAGCTCTGCCAGGGCAGGCCCAGGAAGTACAGGCCGGGCACACCGGTGACCCCGGCCTCGTGGCGAACGGTGCCGGCACCGTCGATGACGCCGGGCACGTGCAGCCAGGAGTGGTCGGGGCGGTAGCCGGTGGCCCAGACGACCGCGTCGACAGCGAGGGTGCTGCCGTCGGCGAAGGTGGCGGTGCGCCCGGTGAGGCCGGTCAGCCGCGGCCGGAAGTCGACCCCGCGCCGGCGCAACCGGCGGCTGCGGGTGCCGATGACCAGGTCACCGCGTTCGCGCAGCCGCCGCGCGATGCGGGTGTGCGCGGGCACGGTGAAGAACCCGGACCCGGTGAGCCAGAAGAACACGTCGCGGCCGGCGATGCGCTGGGGCAGCTCGGTCGGCCGGGAGCCGACCGCGACGCTGACCGGCTGGACAGCGCCCAGTTCGGCGGCGATCTGCAAGCCGGAGTTGGCCGCACCGACCACCAGCACCCGGCCGGCGCCGGGCAGCTGGGCCGGGTTGCGGTACTCGGCGCTGTGCAGCTGCGGCACGCCCGGGTCCAGCCGGGCGGCGATCGCGGGCACGTGCGGGCTGTGGAGGGCGCCGGTGGCGACGACGACCTGCTTCGCGCTCAGGGTGCTGGCAGGCGTGGTGGCCGCGAAGGTGCCGTCGGCGTCGCGGTGCAGCCGCAGCACCGGGCAGTTCAGCCGCACCGGTAGCGCGAAGTGGGCGGCGTAGCCGGCGAGGTAGTCGGCGACGTCGTCCTTGCTGGGGTGGGTGTCGGCCGGCGCGGGGAACGGCAGGCCGGACAGTGCGTCGTACTGGGCGGGGCTGAACAACCGCAAGGAGTCCCAGCGGCAGCGCCAGGCGTGCCCGATCTGCGGGCCGGCGTCCAGCAGCAGGAAGTTCACCCCGCGGCCGGTGAGGTGCCGGCCGGGGGCGAGGCCGGCCTGACCGGCGCCGACGACGAGCACGTCGAGGACCTCACGGTCACCAGCAGGCGAGGGCACGGACGGGTGCGTGGGGACGGACGGACGTGTGGGCACGGGGATCTCCAGGCGAGGCGACGGCGGGTGAGGCGGAACCCCGGGCACGGCGATGACCGGCGGGGTGTGGCGGCGGGTGCGGGCGGTCAGTCGAGGCCGACGGTGAGCAGGACGCACCAGGCGCTGATCCAGGCCAGCGCGCCGCCCCGGCCGGGGCGGCGGTTCGTGAACTCCGGCACCGCCGCGGTGGTGGGGGTCATGAAGAGCTCCTTCGTCCGGGCCGGGGCCGGCTCGAACGCTAGGAGCGGGCCGGTGGCCTCACGCCGGGAGAACCGCCAGGTCGGCGGTCGGGCACACGGGGGTCGGAGCGCTCCCGCTGGACCGCACGTCAGTCCAGCGGCAGAGCGGTGAGCTCGGCGCGGGAGCTCACACCGAGCTTGCTGAACACGTTGCGCAGGTGGAAGTCCACGGTGCGGGGGGAGACGAACAACCGCGCCGCGACGTCCCGGTTGGACAGACCCTGCCGGACCAGTCCGGCGACCTGGCGTTCCTGTGCGGTCAGGTCGGTGGCGGTGGAGACGTCACGGCGGCGGGCTGTCTCACCGGAAGCGCGCAGCTCTTGAGCGGCGCGCTCCGCCCACGCGACGGCGCCGAGGTCCTCGAACAGCGCCAAGGCGGTGCGCAGGTGCTCCCTGGCATCCACCCGGCGTCGCGCGCGGCGCAGGTGCTCACCGAAGGCCAGCTCAGTGCGGGCCCGATCGGGCGTCCGCAGCGACGCGGCGTGGGCAGCGAGGGCGCGGTGGAAGTGCTCCTCGGCTCCGCCGCTGTCGGAGAGCAGGGCACGGCCGTGTTCGACGACGGCGACCGCGGCCGGCGCGCGCGTTCCCGTGGCGAACACCTCCAGCTCGTCCAGCCAGCGGCGGGCGAGGTCTTCACGGCCGGTGCGGAGCGCGGCCTCGAGGCGGTCCAGGGCGGCCGTGCGTCGCAACCCCGGGGAGCTGATCTGCTCCAGGTGGTGCAGCGCGGACGCCGGCTGCTGGGCACGCAGCCCCCGCGCCCACTGCACCAGGTCGACGACGATGAAGTCGGTGAGCCCGACCGGGTGCGCGTCCCGGATCGCCGCCACCTCGGCGATGTGCCGTTCGGCGGCGTCGTCCCCGCGCAGCGCGGCGAGCACGGCCAGCTGCGCGGTCGGCAGTGCCGTCAGCCCCGCGTGGCCCGTGCCCGCGCTCAACGTCAGCGCCTCGGTCGCGGCGCCGGCCGCCTGCGACCACGCCCCGGTGGCGATCTGGAACTGCGCTCCGCGGGTGAGGGCGTGCTCGACCATGCTCAGCGCGCCGGCGCTGCGGGCGGCGGTCAGCTGCTGCTGGTGCAGCCGCACTCCGCGCTCGTCGTCGTCGATCAGCATCGCCGCGACGCCGAGGTTGGGCTGCAGCACGTGGTCGTCCACCGGCTCGTCGTCCGTGAGGGCGAAGGCGTTGCGGAAGCAGCCGGCCGCGGTGGCCCAGTCCTCGCAGCCGGCGGCGCGAAAACCCTGCAGGAGGGCGGCGGCGGCCCGCACGCGGGCAGGGGCGTCCGGAGCCGGTGCGGGGACCAGCGCGGCGGGGTCGAACTCCCGCGGGGAGCGGGCACCGAACGAGGCCAGCGAGGCGGCGAGCATCGCCAACTGCTGGGCCAGTGCCTCGTCCACGCACGCCGCGGCCTGCGCGGCCTGCACGACGTAGTCGTAGCCGTCGTCGATCGAGCGGGTGTTCCACTCGATCTGCCCCCGCAGCGTGAGCAGCCGCGCGCGCAGCGAGGGCTCGGTGACGTCGGCCGCAGCCGCGCTCGCCAGTGCCGCTGCCCGGGACGGGTGCGCCCCCAGCCAGCTGGACGACGCGGCGAGGTACAGCCGACGGCCCCGTGCCTCGCCACCACCGGTCAGCTCAGCGGCACGCGCCCAGGCGGCGGCGGCAGCCTCGTGCCCGCCGCGGCTCGCAGCCCGTTCGGCGACGGCGTCGAGCGCGTCGACCACCGTCTGATCCGGCCGGTCGGCCGCGGCCGCCAGGTGCCATGCCCGCCGATCCGGGTCCTCGGACAGCACGTCGGCGAGCGCTCGGTGGGCGGCGCGTCGCTGCGCGCTGGTGGCGGCCCGGTAGACCGCCGAGCGCACCAGGGGGTGGTAGAGCGCGACGACGTCCCCGTCGACGCGCATGAGGCCTGCTCGCTCCACCGCGTCCAGGGCCTCGTCTCTGGCGCCGAGCTCCTCGGCGGCATCCAGGACGACGGGCAGGCGGGCGGTGTCGTCGGCGGCGGCGACGAGCAGGAAGCGCTGGGCGGACTCGTCGAGGCGCCGGGCGCGGTTCAGGAAGGCGCGCTCGACCCCGCCGGTCAGCGGCAGCGGGTTCGGCAGGGGTTCTCGGCCGGCCAGCTGCTCGGCGGTGAGCACGCCGGCCAGCTCGCCCAGGGCCAGCGGGTTGCCGCCGGTGCCCGCGACCAGCTGGTCGCGCACCGCCGGGTCGATGTCGCCGCCCGTGCGTGCTCGCAGCAGCGCGTCAGCGTCCTGCCCGCTCACGCCGCCGAGCACGACGGTCGGCAGATCGCCGGGGTCGAACCGGCGCGCGTCAGCGTCGCGGGCGGCGAACACCAGCGCCACGCGCTCGGCCTGCAGCCGGCGGGCGGCGAACAGCAGGGCGGCGGCCGAAGCGTCGTCGAGCCAGTGCGCGTCGTCGACGACGGCGACGAGCGGGGTGTCCTCGGCTGCGTCCGCGAGCAGGCTCAGCGTGCCGAGGAAGGCCAGGAACCGATCGCCCGAACCCGCGGCTTCGCCGAGCGCGGCGCGCAGGGCTCCTCGTTGCGGCGTGGGCAGCGCGTCGAGGCGGCCGCGCAGCGGCCACAGCAGCCGCTGCAGCGCGGCGAAGGCCAGTGGCGACTCCGACTCCACACCGCAGGTGCGCAGTACCCGCAGGTCCTCGGCGCCGGCCAGGGCGTCGGCGAGCAGCGCCGACTTCCCCGAACCGGCCACGCCGCGGACGACCAGCGCGCCGCCGGTCCCGCTGCGCGCGGCGTCGAGCAGGGCGGCGATCGCCGCGCGTTCGGCATCTCGTCCGGCCAGCACGAGCGGAACCGTACCGGCCGCAACGGGCGGGTCCCGTGATCGTGATCCCGGTGGTTTCACCGGTGAGACGCCCCACCGGCCGCGGCGATCCTCATCACCGACCGCACGACCAGCCTTCGAGGAGTTCCCATGCTCTCCGGCACGCCACGCACCTTCATCGGTTCGACCACCTTCACCGTCACCGGCATGACCTGCGCGCACTGCCAGCGCGCGGTCATCGAGGAGATCGCGGCCGTCGACGGCGTCGAGACCGTCACCGTCGACCTGGCCACCGGCACCGTCACCGTCACCGCCGCCTGCCCAGTCGACCGCGCCGACATCGCCGCCGCCGTCGACGAGGCCGGCTACGCCCTCGTGCCGTAGCCCTGAGCCCTGCCACGCCCGGGTCGCCCACCAGCTCCCGTCCCGGGCGAGCCGGGCGACGCAGCCCGCACCCCGGCCCTGGCGGCGCCCCCGGCGGGCCCCGCCCCTGAACGCCGCCGTCACCACCCCGATCCGCTCGCCGCACTGACCCGCTCGCCACACTGACCCGCTCGCCGCCTCGGCGACCCGCCTCCGCAGGAGAGACCATGACCGTCACCGACCAGCAGTTCGCCCCACCGCCGCAGCCCGTGCCTCCGATCGCGGCCCGCGCGGTCGACGTGGTGAAGACCTACGGCCGCGGCGAGACCGCCGTCCGTGCCCTCGACTCGGCGAGCGTTGCCATCGCAGCGGGGGAGTTCACCGCCGTCATGGGCCCGTCCGGGTCGGGCAAGTCCACCCTGATCCACGCCCTCGCAGGCCTGGACGGCATCGACGCCGGCCGCGTGTTCGTCGGCGGCACCGACCTGAGCACGCTGACCGAGCGCGAGCGCACCCTGCTGCGGCGCGAGCGGCTCGGCTTCGTCTTCCAGGCGTTCAACCTGATCCCGGCGCTGAGCGCCGCGGAGAACATCACCTTGCCGCTCACCCTCGCCGGCAAGCGAGCCGAGCGGGCCTGGATGGACGAGCTGGTGCACATGCTCGGCCTGCAGGACCGGCTCGATCACCGTCCCGGCCAGCTCTCCGGCGGCCAGCAGCAGCGGGTCGCCGTCGGCCGGGCACTGATCGCCCGCCCCGAACTGGTCTTCGCCGACGAGCCGACCGGCAACCTCGACTCGCGTTCCGGCGCGGCGCTGCTGAGGTTCTTGCGCCAGGCCACCTGCACGTTGGGCCAGACGATCGTCATGGTCACCCACGACCCCGTGGCCGCCGCCCACGCCGACCGGGTCGTCTTCCTCGCCGACGGTCGGATCGTGGACGAGCTCAGCGACCCCACCGCCGAGAGGGTGCTGGCCACTCTGGCCGGTCTCGACGTCGCCCGCCCCGACGAGCCGGTGGAGGCGTGATCGCGATGTGGCGCCTGTCCTTGTCCAACGCGCTCGCGCACCGCTGGCGGCTGGCGCTGACCTGGGTGGCCGTCGCCCTCGGCGTCGCGTTCGTCGCCGGCAGCCTCGTGCTGACCGACACCAGCACCCGGCTGCTGGAGGAGCAGTTCCGCACCAGCGCCGCCGGCGTGGACCTCACCGTCCGGGGCGCGGCCGCCTTCGACGCCGCGATGGGCGTGGAGGTGGCCCGTGACCCGCTGCCGGCTGACCTGGCCGATCGGATCACAGCCGTCCCCGGGGTCGAGCGGGTCCGCGCGCTGGCCTCCGGACCCGGGCAGCTGCAGGTGCCCGACACTGCCGTGCAACCGGCCGGCCCCACCCTGCTGGGCACCTGGGCCGAGGCCCCGTTCACCGCCTACACCCTGCGCGCCGGGCGCGCCCCGCACGGCGACGAGGTCGTCCTGGACGCCGCCACCGCCGCCGAGCACGGCATCGCGGTCGGTGACACCGTCACCGTCTCCGCGACCGCCAGCCGGACGCTGCGCGTGGCCGGCTTGAGCGGCATCGGCGACAGCGACGGCCTGGCCAACACCACCGTGGTGCTGGTCGACCTGCCCACCGCCCAGGTGCTGCTCGACCTCGGCTCCGGGATCACCGCCATCGACGTGATCGCCGCCGACGGCGTCGCCGTGCCCGAGTTGCGCGCCGACCTGGCCGCGGCTCTCGGCGCGCGCTACGCCGTCACCGGCGGCCAGGACGCCGCCGCGGCCAGCGCCGACGCGGCGAAGGAGAGCATCAGCTACCTGCGCATCGTGCTGCTGGCCCTGGCCGCGGCCGGGCTGGTGGTCGGGGCGTTGCTGATCGCGAACACGTTCGGCATCGTGCTCACCCAGCGGGCCCAGGAGTTGGCGCTGCTGCGCGCCGCCGGGGCCACCGGTCCGCAGGTGTGCGCCTCGGTGCTCGGCGAGGCGCTGCTGGTCGGGGTCACCGGCGCGTTCAGCGGCACCGCGGCCGGAGTCGGCGCCGCGTACGCGCTGCGCGGCCTGGCCTCCGATGCCGGCCTGGCCCTGCCTGACGGTCCGCTGACCGTCACCGCCCGCACCCTGGTCGTCGCCCTGGCCGCGGGCACGCTGATCACCGTGCTGGCCGCGCTCGGCCCGGCCCGCCGCGCCGCGCGCACCGCGCCGGTCCAGGCGATGCGGGCCTGCGACCCGGCGCCCACCGGTGCCCGGAAGGGCCGGCTGGTCAGCGGCTGGATCCTGCTCAGCCTCGGCGTGATCGGGTTGCTCGCCGCCGCGCTGCTGCGGCACATCACCGGCGTCGGTGTGGGCGCGGTGCTGCTGCTGAGCGCGCTGGTCGTGCTCGGCCCCGCGCTCACGCCGCGGCTGGCGCAGGCCGTCGGCCGCCCGCTGAGCGACCTGGGCGCACCCGGGCAACTGGCCCGGCACTCCACCGTGCACAACCCGCGTCGCACCGCGGCCACCGCGATGGCCCTGGCCCTGGGCCTGGCGCTGGTCGCCTTCGTGGCGGTGCTGGGCAGTTCGGTCAAAGCGATCGGTGCCAGCTCCACCGAAGCGATCACCGCCGACCTGCTGGTGCAGAGCTCTGGCGACGAGATGCTCGGCGGGCTCTCCCCGCAGGTCGCCGCCCGCGTCGCCGGCCTGCCGCAGGTCGCCGCGACCTCCACGGTCCGCTTCGGGCACTGGCTGGACGGGGACGTGACCAGTGCGCTCACCGCGATCGACCCGGCCACCTTGCCGAAGGTCGCTGACGTGCAGATGAGCGCCGGGAGCCTGGCGGCGCTCGACGGCGGCGGTGTCGTGCTCGCCGAGAACGTCGCCGCCGAGCGGGGCTTGAGCGTCGGCGACACGCTCGCGATGACCTTCTCCCGGCACGGCGAGCAGCAGTTGCGGGTGGTGGGGCTGATGGCCGACGACACGGCCCGGGCGCTGTCGACCAGCTACGTCCTCTCGCTGGGCACCTACGCCCAGCACTACAGCGAGAACGTCGACGCCACCGTCTACGTCGCGCTCGCCGACGGCGTCGATGCCGCCGCGGCGCGAACAGCGCTGCGAGCTGCGGTCGCGGACTTCCCGAACGCGCAGGTCCTCGACCAGGCCGAGGCCGCTGCCGGCCGCGCCGCCGCGGTCGACCAGGTGCTCGGGCTGATCACCGTGCTGCTCGGCTTCGCCGTGCTCATCGCGCTGCTGGGCATCACCAACACCTTGGCGCTGTCCATCGTCGAGCGGACCCGGGAGATCGGACTGCTGCGGGCGGTCGGCATGACCCGAGCGCAGCTCTCCTGGATGGTGCGCGCCGAGGCGGTGCTCATCGCCGCGCTCGCCGTGCTCGCCGGCGTCGCCCTCGGGCTGGGCCTCGCCGCGGCCACCTTGGCCGGGCTGTCCGCGGACAGCCCCCTGGTCATCGAGGTTCCCGCCGGGCAGTTGCTGGCCGTCGTCGTCGCCGCAGTCCTCGCCGGGCTGGTCGCCGGGCTGTTGCCCGCCCGACGCGCCGCCCGGCTGGACGTCCTGACCGCCATCGCCACCCGGTGACCGAGGTCGTCGTGACCGAGGGCGCCGGCCTGTCACCGGGCCGGCGCCCCGGCCCGATCCACGCCCCCCCCGGCAGCTGACCGGACCCCCGGAACGCGCCGAGCCGGTGAACCCGGCGATTTCCCCGGTCCGAGCCCACCCACCGCCACCAACGATCGAGCCGTAGCCCCACCGGCCCCTGCCCAGGAGAGCGCGATGAAGACCACCGCACCGGTCACCGCCGCCACGGCGACCGAGCCCGCCGACTGCACCCTCGACATCGCGGGTATGACCTGCGCCTCCTGCGTGGGCCGGGTGGAGAAGGCCCTGCGCCGGGTGGCCGGTGTGAGCGCCGCCGAGGTGAACCTGGCCACCGAGGTGGCCACCGTCCACTTCGACCCGACCAGGACCGGCGTGCAGGAGCTGACCGCCGCGATCACACGCGCCGGCTACACCGCCACCGCGCGCCGCGAGAGCCCGCTCACCGCCGCGCGCCCCAGCACCGGCTCCGGCACCGATGCCGGCACTGGCACCGCCGCGCCCGGCGAGGACCACGACGGCCAGACGCACCTGACGGCGCTGAAGCGCAAGTGGCAGGTCACCCTCACCACCGGCCTCGCCCTGATGGGCCTGATGTACGTGCCGCTGCACCTGGACACGATGGACTGGCTGATGCCCGCGATCCTCGTGGTCGCCACCGTCGTGCAGTTCTGGGCCGGCCGCGACGTCTACCGCGCCGCCTGGACCGCGGCCCGGCACCGCTCGACGAACATGAACACCCTGGTGGCGCTGGGCACCGGCGTCGCCTACGCCTACAGCGCCTTCGTCACGCTCTGGCCGGCGGCGGCCGAGCGGTGGGGTCTGCCGCTGCACGTGTACTTCGAGACCTCGCTGGTCGTCCTCGCCCTCGTCCTGGCCGGGCGGTGGATGGAGGCTCGCGCCAAGAAGGCCACCGCAGCCGCGATCACCGCCCTGGTCGGCCTGGCGCCGAAGACCGCGCGCGTGGTGCGCGACGGCGCCGAAGTCGACATCCCGCTCGAGCAGGTCGTCGTCGGCGACCTGGTCCGCGTGCGCCCCGGCGAGAAGGTCCCGGTCGACGGCACCGTCACCGCCGGTGCCAGCGCCGTGGACGAGAGCATGCTGACCGGCGAGAGCCTGCCGGTGGACAAGACCGTCGGGGACACCGTCATCGGCGCGACGATCAACCGCACCGGCACCCTGGTGCTGCAGGCCAGCGCGGTCGGCGCCGACACCGCACTCGCGCAGATCGTGCGCCTGGTCCAGCACGCGCAGGGTGCGAAGGTTCCCATGCAGCGCCTCGCCGACCGGGTCTCGGCCTGGTTCGTGCCCATCGTGATGGGACTGGCGGCGGCCACCTTCACCGCCTGGGCTCTCTTCGGCGCAGACACCGGGCGCCTGACGATGGCCATCACCACCAGCATCGCAGTGCTGATCATCGCCTGCCCGTGCGCACTCGGGTTGGCCACCCCCACCGCGGTGATGGTCGGCACCGGCCGCGCCGCCGAACTCGGCATCCTCATCGCCAACGGCGACGCGCTAGAGAGCGCCCGACGCGTCAGCGCCGTCGTGCTGGACAAGACCGGCACCATCACCCGCGGCAAGCCGGCCCTGACCGGCATCACCACCACCGGCGGCTGGGCCGCGGACGACATCCTGGCGCTCGTGGCGGCAGCGGAGGCCGGCAGCGAGCACCCCGTCGGTGAGGCGATCGTCGCCGCCGCCACCGCCCGCTTCCTCGACCTGCCGCCGCTGCGCAGCTTCGAGGCCGTGCCCGGCCACGGCATCGACGCCGTCGTCGACGAGCGGCACGTGCTGGTCGGCAACGTCGCCCTGATGACCGCCCGGAACGTGGACACCACCGCGCTCGCCGGCACCGCCGCCTCAGCCGCGGCGGTGGGCCAGACCACGGTGTTCGTCGCCGTCGACGGGCAGCCGGCCGCGGTGCTGGCGGTCGCCGACACGGTCAAGCCCGACTCCGCCGAGGCGGTCGCCCAGTTGCAGGCGCTCGGGCTGCAGGTGTGGATGCTCACCGGCGACAACACAGCCACCGCCACGGCGATCGCCGAGCAGGTCGGCATCGAGCACGTGCTCGCCGAGGTGCTGCCCGCCGACAAGGCGACGCAGGTGCGACGCCTGCAGGAACACGGGCACGTCGTCGCCTTCTGCGGAGACGGCATCAACGACGCGGCCGCGCTGTCGGCCGCCGACGTCGGCATCGCCATCGGCACCGGTACCGACGTCGCCATCGCCGCCTCCGACGTCACCCTCGTCGGCGGGGACCTGCGCGGCATCGTTTCCGCGATCGCGCTGTCCCGGCGCACCGCCACCACCATGAAGCAGGGCCTGGGCTGGGCGTTCGGCTACAACCTGCTGCTCATCCCGGTCGCGGCCGGCGCCCTGTACGCCTGGGGCGGCCTGCTGCTGGACCCGGTGCTCGCGTCGGCGGCGATGGCGATGAGCTCGGTCAGCGTCGTCACGAACGCGCTGCGGCTGCGCCGCTTCCACCGACCGGCCACGGCCACCGAGATCCTGCACCCGCCCCTGCGCGACCGGGTCGGCCAGTACGCCCACCTGAGCGGCGTGGCGCTCCTCGCTCTCGCCCTCGGCGCGGGGCTGACCGCCGTGTCGAGGATGGACTTCGCCGAGCGCGGCATGAACGGCACGCTGGCCTGGATGCAGGGCACCGGCATGCCGATGCGGCCGGCGATGAGCGAGATGATGACCTCCGAGGTGCCCCCCACCGACGCCACCGACGCCGGTGTCGACGTCCGCCTCGACCTGCCCGCCGACGTGCGCCCCGGGCAGCCGACCCGCCTGCTCGCCACCGTCGTCGACACCACCACCGGCGAGCCGATCCAGGACCTGACCCGCAGCCACGAAGCGTGGATGCACCTGATCGCCACGCGAGAGGACCTGGGCACGTTCACGCACGTCCACCCCCAGCCGGCCGATCAGCCAGGGCAGCTCGCCGTCGAGGTCACGTTCCCGACCGCCGGCCGGTACATCGTCAACACCGAGTTCCGCCGGCAGGGCGAGATGAGCGACGTCCACCAGCGTCAGGTGATCACCGTGGCCGGCGCCGCACCGCGACCCGTGGCCCTGGTGGCCGGGCCGCGCAGCGTGGTGGTCGACGGAATCCGCGTGCAGCTGCAGGGCGAGGTGACGACCGGCGGGCGCAACGACCTGGACTTCACGCTCACCGACGCCGCCACCGGCCGGCCGCTCGACGACCTGCAGCCCTACCTCGCCGCCGCCGGTCACGTCGTCGTCATGCGGGACGACGGGCGAACCTTCGCCCACGAGCACGCCGAGGTCACCGACGCGTCCGGCCGCCCGGTCTTCGCCCTGCCGGGCCAGAGCTTCGGTCCGCAGCTCGACGTGCACGCCGAGTTCACCACCGCCGGGACGTACCGGCTGTGGGCCCAGTTCCGCCTCGCGGACGGCGACGTGATCACGGCACCGTTCACCGTGGAGGCCACCTGAGCACGCACCAGTGGGCCCTCGCGCACTGCGGTCGACGTGCTGGGGCTCGCTCGCGACCACTGGATCCACCAGCCGTGCACCTCCGCGAGAAGAGAGCGACGAACGAGTGGCGCCGCACGTGCGCGCGGCGACGCTCGACGACGTCCCAGTCGCCGCCGAGGCCCTCGCTGACGCCTTCGCCGATCACCCGTGGACCCGATGGACGGTCGACGCCGACGGCCACGACGATCGGCTGCGGGTGCTGCACCGCCTCCACCTGTCCGCCGCCGCAGCGCCCTTCGGTCGAGTCGACGTCGCAGAGGCGCGGCAAGAACTCGTGGGTGTCGCAGCCTGGGTTCCCAGCGCGCGGGGGTTCCCCGGCAGGTGTGGGTGCACGTCGGCCCGGCTGCCGTCGAGGCCGAGGAGCGGCTGGCCGGCCACCGACCGTGCGCACCGCGCCCGGCCCTGGCCGGCCTGCGCGTCGTGCACCACGAACAGGGGAGGGGTTTCGGGGGTCTGCTGCACGATCCGGTGACAGGTGGGGCCACGCGGCCCGACTGGCCGGTGCGGTCATGGTGGTCTCGTGCTCGACGGGGGCCAATCGGCCCGAGCCAGCCTGCCACGGCCGCAGGTGGCAGGTCTGTTCGATCCGGGTCACGATCGCGATCCGCAGCTCATCGAGGTGGTCGCCGACAGGGTGGTCGCCTTGCTTTAACTTGGTAAAATTCTGTTATAGCGGGTAAAGGAACACAAGTAACCTGGCGGAGTGCTGCGCGTAGGACTCACAGGAGGCATCGGGGCAGGGAAGTCGACCGTCGCGAAGCACCTGGTCGCGCTCGGGGCGTTCCTCGTCGATGCGGACGTCCTCGCGCGCGAGGTGGTCGCACCGGGGACCGGGGGACTGCGTGCGGTGGTGGAGCTGTTCGGCCCCGGCGTGCTGCGCGAGGACGGTCAGCTCGATCGCGCCGCCCTGGGCCGGCTGGTCTTCTCCGACCCCGGTGCTCGCCGGGCGCTGAACGCGGTGGTGCACCCGCGCGTCGCAGCTCGTCGCGAGGAGCTGGTGGCGGCGGCTCCCCCTGACGCGGTGGTGGTCGAGGACGTGCCCCTCCTGGTCGAGACGGGTGCCGCGGCGCGGTTCGCCCTGGTCGTCCTGGTGCACGCCGACGTCGACGAGCGGGTCCGTCGCCTGGTGAGCGACCGCGGCATGGACCCGCGGGACGCGCACGCGCGGGTGGCCGCCCAGGCCTCCGACGAGGAGAGGGCGGCCGTCGCCGACGTCGTGCTCGACAACCCGCGCTGCGAGGAGCGGGCCTCCGGCCGACTGCGCGGCCAGGTCGAGAGGGTGTGGCGGGAGCGTCTCGTGCCCTTCGAGGAGAACGTCCGCCGCGGCCGCCCGGCGCCGGTGCCGCCCGCAGGACCGTCGGCCCCGGACCCCTCCTGGCCGGCGCAGGCCGCGCGCCTCGCCGCGCGCGCGGCTCACGCGGCCGGCGAGCTGCAGCGGGGGGTGGAGCACGTGGGGCCCACCGCGGTGCCCGGGACGGTGGCCGAGGACGTCCTGGACCTGCAGCTGGCGGTGCCTTCGCGCGAGGCCCTGGACCGGGTCGCCGGGGCACTGGCGGCGGTCGGCTACCCGCGCGCCGGGACGGAGCAGCCGGGTGACGGGGCCGACGGGCGCCTGCACGGCTCCGCCGACCCCGGCAGGGCCGCGCGACTGCACGTGCGGGTGCACGGGTCCGCCCCCTGGCGGCGGGCGCTGCTGGTGCGGGACTGGCGCCGCGCGGGAGGAGACCCGCGGACCGTCGGCGAGGAGTGCGTGGAGCCCCTGGCGGAGGACTGGGCCCGCCGCACCGGGTGGCACCCGCCCGCTCCCTGAGACGCGGCCGGGTGCGCGCGGGGCGGTGCTGTCGCAGGCTCGACCTACAGTGACTCCATGCGGCCCACGACAGACATCCAGCGGCGGGTGGCCCCCTTCCAGGTGGTCTCCGAGTTCGCCCCGTCCGGCGACCAGCCGGCGGCCATCGCGGAGCTGGCGCGGCGGGTGCGCGGTGGCGAGAAGGACGTCGTGCTGCTGGGTGCGACGGGCACGGGGAAGTCGGCCACGACGGCGTGGCTGATCGAGCAGGTGCAGCGGCCGACGCTGGTGATGGCGCCGAACAAGACGCTGGCGGCGCAGCTGGCGAACGAGTTCCGCGAGCTGCTGCCGAACAACGCGGTGGAGTACTTCGTCTCCTACTACGACTACTACCAGCCCGAGGCGTACGTGCCGCAGTCGGACACGTACATCGAGAAGGACTCCTCGATCAACGACGAGGTGGAGCGGCTGCGGCACTCGGCGACGAACGCGCTGCTGACGCGGCGGGACGTGGTGGTGGTGGCGACGGTGTCGTGCATCTACGGCCTGGGCACCCCGCAGGAGTACGTGGACCGGATGGTCACCCTGAAGGTGGGGGACTCCATGGACCGCGACGAGCTGCTGCGGCAGTTCGTGGGCATGCAGTACGCGCGCAACGACCTGGCGTTCACGCGGGGCACGTTCCGCGCGCGCGGCGACACGGTGGAGATCATCCCGCAGTACGAGGAGCACGCGATCCGTGTGGAGTTCTTCGGCGACGAGATCGAGGCCCTGTACACGCTCAACCCGCTGACGGGGGAGGTGCTGCGCGAGGAGGAGCTGGTGTACGTCTTCCCGGCGTCGCACTACGTGGCGGGTCCGGAGCGGCTGGAGCGGGCGATCGGCACGATCGAGGCCGAGCTGGCCGAGCGGCTGGCGGAGCTGGAGCAGCAGGGCAAGCTGCTGGAGGCGCAGCGGCTGCGGATGCGCACCACGTACGACGTCGAGATGCTGCGGCAGGTCGGCACGTGCTCGGGGGTGGAGAACTACTCGCGGCACATGGACGGCCGCGAGCCGGGGTCGGCGTCGAACACGCTGCTGGACTACTTCCCCGAGGACTTCCTGCTGGTGATCGACGAGTCGCACGTGACGGTGCCGCAGATCGGCGCGATGTACGAGGGGGACGCCTCCCGCAAGCGCACCCTGGTGGACTTCGGCTTCCGGCTGCCGAGCGCGATGGACAACCGGCCGCTGCGCTGGGAGGAGTTCCTGGACCGGGTGGGGCAGACGGTGTACCTGTCGGCGACACCGGGCTCCTACGAGCTCTCGCGCAGCGACGGGGTGGTGGAGCAGATCATCCGGCCGACGGGTCTGGTGGACCCGGAGGTGGTGGTCAAGCCCACGAAGGGGCAGATCGACGACCTGCTGCACGAGGTCCGGGCGCGCGCCGAGCGGGACGAGCGGGTCCTGGTGACGACGCTGACGAAGAAGATGGCGGAGGACCTGACGGACTACCTGCTGGAGCAGGGCGTGCGGGTGCGGTACCTGCACTCCGACATCGACACGCTGCGCCGGGTGGAGCTGCTGCGCGAGCTGCGGCAGGGTGAGTACGACGTGCTGGTGGGCATCAACCTGCTGCGGGAGGGGCTGGACCTGCCGGAGGTGTCGCTCGTGGCGATCCTCGACGCGGACAAGGAGGGCTTCCTGCGCTCGGCGACCTCCTTGATCCAGACGATCGGGCGCGCGGCGCGCAACGTGTCGGGCCAGGTGCACATGTACGCGGACACGATCACCCCGTCCATGGCGAAGGCCATCGAGGAGACGAACCGGCGCCGGGAGAAGCAGGTCGCCTACAACCGCGAGCGCGGTGTGGACCCGATGCCGCTGCGCAAGCGGATCGCGGACATCACCGACCTCATCGCGCGCGAGGACGCGGACACGGCGGCGCTGCTGTCGGCGCAGGGTGGCAGCGGGCGGTCGCAGTCGCGGGGCAAGGCGTCGGCGAAGGGCGCCAGGGGAGCGGCGGTGGGCCGCGAGGTGGGCCCGGAGCCGCGCGGGTCGCTGCCGCAGGCGGACCTGGCGGACCTCATCCAGCAGCTGAGCGACCAGATGCACTCGGCGGCGGCGGAGCTGCAGTTCGAGCTGGCGGCGCGGTTGCGGGACGAGATCGGGGACCTGAAGAGGGAGCTGCGGGGGATGCGGGCCGCGCAGGGGGCCTGACCGGCCGTGCCCGTGCGGGCCGCGGGGTGCACCGGGGCCCTTCCGGGGCCCCGGTGCTCACCGGTCGGTGCTCACCGGTCGCCCAGGGGGGCGACCAGGGGCACGGGGGAGACGCTGCCGGTGTCGGTCAGGTGCTGCAGGAGGACCTCGCAGGTGCGGCGCAGCTGCAGCTGCTCCTCGGCGTCGAGGCGGTCGAAGAGGAGGTCGCGCACGGTCTCCACGTGGGCGGGTGCGGCGGCCTCGAGGGCGCGCAGCCCCTCGTCGGTCAGCACGGCGTTGAAGCCGCGGCCGTCGGTGGCGCAGGGCTCACGGCGGATCCAGCCGCGCTCCTCCATGCGTGCCACGGCGTGCGAGACGCGGCTGCGCGAGGACAGGGAGGACTCGGCGAGCTCGCTCATGCGCAGCGAGCGCCCGGGTGCCTCGGACAGGCGCACGAGCATCTCGTAGTAGGTGTGCACGACGCCGGACTCCTGCTGCAGCTGGCGGTCGACGCGGTCCATGAGGAGCTGCACGGTGGCGAGGAAGCTGCGCCAGGTGCGCTGCTCCTCCGGGTCGAGCCAGCGGGTGGTGCCGGTGGGTGCTGCGGTGCTGGAGGGGGTCTGGGGCAGTGCTTCGCCGGTCGCCATGCACACACAGTAGTCGTTCCTTTCAACCACTGTCGTCGTCCGATCGGCCGACCCCCGCGGGGGGACGGGGTGGGCGGGTCGTGACCGGGCGGAGGGCGAGCGCCGGCGGGTCGCGCGGGCGGCCGGCGGGCGGGTCCGTGTCGGAGGTGGCGCCTAGGGTTGGGGCGTGGCCTCTCGCACCCCTTCCAGCGGCACTCCCCGCAGCAGCAGTCCCCGGCGTGCCCGCGCTGCCGTCGGCGCACCGGCGCGCCCGGTGGCCACCGCTCGCGTCAGCTCGGACCGCCTGGTGGTCCGGGGTGCGCGCGAGCACAACCTGAAGGACGTGTCGGTGGACCTGCCGCGCGAGAGCCTGGTGGTCTTCACGGGGCTGTCGGGCTCGGGCAAGTCGTCGCTGGCGTTCGACACGATCTTCGCGGAGGGGCAGCGGCGGTACGTGGAGTCGCTGTCGGCGTACGCGCGCCAGTTCCTGGGGCAGATGGACAAGCCGGACGTGGACTTCATCGAGGGCCTGTCGCCGGCGGTGTCGATCGACCAGAAGTCGACGTCGCGCAACCCGCGCTCGACGGTGGGCACGATCACGGAGGTGTACGACTACCTGCGTCTGCTGTTCGCGCGGGCGGGGCGGCCGCACTGCCCGGTGTGCGGGGAGCCGGTGGGGCGGCAGACGCCGCAGCAGATCGTGGACCAGCTGCTGGAGCTGGAGGCGGGGACCCGCTTCCAGGTGCTGGCGCCGGTGGTGCGCGACCGCAAGGGCGAGTACGCGGAGCTGTTCCGGGAGCTGCAGGCGAAGGGGTTCGCGCGGGCGCGGGTGGACGGGGAGGTCGTGCCGCTGGACAGCCCGCCGGCGCTGCAGAAGAAGCTGAAGCACACCATCGAGGTGGTGGTGGACCGTCTGGTGGTCAAGGACGGCGTCAAGCGGCGCCTGACGGACTCGGTGGAGACGGCGCTGGTGCTGTCCGGTGGTCTGCTGGTGGCGGACCTGGTGGACGTGGAGGGTCCGGAGGGTGAGCGTCGCTTCTCGGAGAAGATGGCGTGCCCGAACGAGCACCCGCTGGACATGGACGAGGTGGAGCCGCGTTCGTTCTCGTTCAACTCCCCGTTCGGGGCGTGCCCGGAGTGCACGGGCATCGGTACGCAGCTGGAGGTGGACCCGGAGCTGGTGGTGCCGGACGAGGACCTGTCGCTGGCGGAGGGGGCGATCGCCCCGTGGGCGGCGGGGTCGGCGGACTACTTCCAGCGGTTGATGGCGGCGCTGGCGGAGGACCTGTCGTTCTCGATGGACACCCCGTGGCGGGCGCTGCCGAAGCGGGCGAGGGACGCGCTGCTGCACGGCAAGGACCACGAGGTGCACGTGAAGTACCGCAACCGGTGGGGTCGGGAGCGGCAGTACTCCACGGGCTTCGAGGGGGTGATCCCCTTCGTGAAGCGCCGGCACGGTGAGACGGAGTCGGACTGGTCCAAGGAGCGCTACGAGGGGTACATGCGTGAGACGCCGTGCCCGGTGTGCGCCGGGGCGCGGTTGAAGCCGTCGTCGCTGGCGGTGAAGCTGGGCGGGAAGTCGATCTCGGAGGTGTGCGCGCTGCCCATCGACGGGTGCGCGACGTTCCTGCGGACGGTGGAGCTGTCGCCGCGGGAGAAGAAGATCGCCGCGCAGGTGGTCAAGGAGATCCAGGCGCGGTTGGGGTTCCTGCTGGACGTGGGTCTGGACTACCTGTCGCTGGACCGGCCGGCGGGCACCCTCTCCGGTGGGGAGGCGCAGCGGATCCGGCTGGCCACGCAGATCGGGTCGGGGCTGGTGGGTGTGCTGTACGTGCTGGACGAGCCGAGCATCGGTCTGCACCAGCGCGACAACCGGCGGCTGATCGACACGCTGACGCGGCTGCGGGACCTGGGCAACACCTTGATCGTGGTGGAGCACGACGAGGACACGGTGCGGGTGGCGGACTGGGTGGTGGACTTCGGTCCCGGTGCCGGTGAGCGCGGTGGTGAGGTGGTGCACTCCGGTGACGTGGCGGGGTTGCTGGCGAACCCGAAGTCGCTGACGGGGCAGTACCTGTCGGGTGCGCGGCGCATCGAGGTGCCGGCGCAACGGCGGCCGGTGGACCCGCAGCGCTCGCTCGTGGTGACGGGGGCGCGCGAGCACAACCTGAAGGACGTCACGGTGGAGTTCCCGCTGGGGTGCCTGGTGGCGGTGACGGGGGTGTCGGGGTCGGGCAAGTCGACGTTGGTGAACGACATCCTGTACACGGTGCTGGCGAACAAGCTCAACGGTGCCCGGCGGGTGCCGGGGCGGCACAAGTCGGTGCAGGGGCTGGAGCACCTGGACAAGGTCGTGCACGTGGACCAGAGCCCGATCGGTCGCACGCCGCGGTCGAACCCGGCGACGTACACGGGGGTGTTCGACCACATCCGCAAGCTGTTCGCGTCGGCGCCGGAGGCGAAGCTGCGCGGTTACCAGCCGGGTCGGTTCTCCTTCAACGTCAAGGGGGGCCGGTGCGAGGCGTGCTCGGGGGACGGCACGCTGAAGATCGAGATGAACTTCCTTCCGGACGTGTACGTGCCGTGCGAGGTGTGCCACGGGGCGCGGTACAACCGCGAGACGCTGGAGGTGCACTTCAAGGGCAAGACGATCGCCGAGGTGCTGGACATGCCGATCGAGGAGGCGGCGGAGTTCTTCTCGGCGGTGCCGGCGATCTCGCGGTACATGGCCACGCTGACGGAGGTGGGTCTGGGGTACGTGCGGCTGGGGCAGCCGGCGACGACCCTGTCCGGTGGTGAGGCGCAGCGGGTGAAGCTGGCCGCGGAGCTGCAGCGGCGCTCGAACGGCCGGACGGTCTACGTGCTGGACGAGCCGACGACGGGTCTGCACTTCGAGGACATCCGCAAGCTGCTGGGGGTGGTGCAGGGCTTGGTGGACAAGGGCAACAGCGTCCTGGTGATCGAGCACAACCTGGACGTGGTCAAGAGCGCTGACTGGCTGGTGGACATGGGCCCGGAGGGTGGCGGGGCCGGTGGCACCGTGGTGGCCACGGGGACGCCGGAGGAGGTGGCGGCGAACCCGGCCAGTCACACGGGCCGGTTCCTGGCGGACCTGCTGGGTGTGGAGCCGGTGGTGGGGCGGCAGGCTCCGGCGCAGCGGCGCAAGTCCCCGGCGCGGGCGAGCTGACCGTGCCGTTGCTCGCCCGGTGCGCGGCGGCTCGCTCGTCGCGCACCGGGCGAGCACGGTCGTGGCGTGCGTCGTGGTGGCCGGGAGCGGGTCGGTCAGGTCGTCTGGCCGAGCTTGCGCAGCGCTGCGTAGGTGGTGCTGCCGGCGGCGGCGGAGCGCAGCTCGTGGGCTCCGGCGTCGACGTACTGCTGGGAGGTGGTGAGGTTCTGGTGGCCGAGCAGCCGCATCACCTCCACGGCGCTGGCGCCGGCGGCGACGACGCGGGTGGCGAAGGTGTGCCGCAGGGCGTGCACGAGGGCGCCGCGCTGGACGCGGTCGCCGATGCCGGCGGCGCGGTAGCAGCTGGCGACGAGGTACTGCAGCTGGTTGCGGTTCAGCGGCTGCCCGCTGGTGTCCACGAACAGGGCGGTGTTCAGGGGTGCTCGCCTGCCGCCGAACCGGGCTCGGCGGCTGTCGAGGTAGGTGGTGACGAGGTCGGCCAGGGCGGGTTCGACGGGGATGCTGCGCTCGGCGTTGCCCTTGCCGACGACCCGCAGCCGCTGCTCGCCGTCGGCGCCGGCGAGGTCGCCGACGCGCAGGCCGAGCAGTTCGGCGCTGCGGATGCCGGTGGCGAGCAGGGTGGCGAGGACGGCGAGGTCCCGTTCGACCCAGGGGTCGCGGGCGGTGCGACGGCCCTCGGCGACGGAGGCGAGGAGGACCTCGGGGGTGTCCTCGCCGCGCAGGGGCTTGGGCAGTTGCCGTTCGGGGCGCGGGCGGTGCACGCCGGCCATGGGGTTGCCGGGCAGGGCGTTCTCGGCGACGAGGAAGTCGCAGAACCCGCTCCAGGTGGACCAGCAGCGGGCGATGGAGCTGCGGGCGTGGTCGACGGAGAAGTCCGCGAACGCGGTGCGCAGCACCACGGTGGTCAGGTCGGCGACGACGGGGCGGTCGTGGCCGAGGACCCGGTGGATGCGGGGGAGCAGGCCGGTGATGTCACGGCGGCGAGCTGCGACGGTGTTGGGGGAGTCCTTGCGGGGGCGGCGTGCGACCTCGTAGGCGTGGACGGCCGCGGGGAGTTCAGTGGTCGCCGTCATGGACTCGGGAACCCCGGGAAGCAGGGGAGTCATGTTCACAAGGTAGCGCCGGGGGAGTGCTCCGTCAAGCAGAGTCGTTGCGCTGCAACGGTTTCAGCCCAGAAGTCCGCATACTCGTCGTTATGCTGAACTCGTGGTTCGGCATCCGCCCCGGAGGGGCCCCGGGGTGGAGGTGGGTGTGGGGCGCCGGTCGGCCCGCCGGCCGCCGGTGGCGGCGAAGGGCTCGGGGTGGCCCGGTGGGGAAGTCGCACCGCGTGGATCGCCGTCTCGCGCGCTGCGCCGTCCCGGCGTGCCGTGCTGTTCCGATGGAGTCGTGCTGTTCCGGTGGGTGGGTCTGTACGGCGCGGATCTCGACGGTTCCGCTCCGGTGGGCCGGTGAGTGCGCAGGGCCCGTCCAGGTGCACCCGGGTCGGTTGCCCCCGGAACGCTCGTCCCTGGAACGGTTGTCCAGCCCGTCGGTCCTGGCCGTCGATCGACCGCCGACCGTGCGACCGTGCGACCGATCGATCGCGTCGCCCGGAGCGCCGAGGTGCCGGTGGTGGCTGCAGTCTCGCCGGACCAGCCTCCCGCAAGACGCCCGGCGCGCAGGCGTGCGCCTGCAGCGATCCGCAGGAATCCGCAGGACCGGGTCGGTGGGCCTCGGAAGGGGTCCACCGCACCTCCACCCAACCGCCGATAATCTACATTATGTCATTACAGCGGTGTGTGGGGCTCACCTGCACCGTTCGGCGTGCTCCCCCGCGCACCCTCCTGGGAACTGTTCCACCACGCGCAGGTGAGCAGGTTCTCCGTGCAGGTCAGGTTCTCCGTGCCGGTGGTGGCGGCGGTGCTCACGGTCGCGCCCGCCTGCTCCGCCGGGTTCGTGCTCGGCGCCGGTGACACGTGACCGGTCCGGCGGCGAGGCCGCCGAGGCGGTGTCCGACGGTGCGTGGTTGCTGTGCCGGGTGCTCCCGGCCCGGCTGGTGATCTTCGTCTGGTCCCGCGCGGTCCAGGGTGACGGGTGGATCCTCGGGTGTCACCGCTCCCCCGGCGTGTTCGCTGCGCGGGCGTGTCCGCTCAACCGGTGGGTGCTCGCAGTCCCAGGGACCGAGCCACCTGCGCCGCGAGCTGCTGCCCGTCCAGCGGTGCGTCGACCTCGATGGCGCGCAAGCCGTGACGGCGCGTCTGCTCGCGCAACCGGTCGGTGAAGAGCCGGTCCCGTTCGAGCAGGTTGGCCAGCGCCCGTGGCGGGTCACCGGTCCTGCCGGCGATCGCCCACAGGTCCCCGCGCGCCTCGAGGGCGGCTCGCCGGAACCTCGGCGTGGGCAGCAACCACACCGCCCGCTCCGGGCCGGTGAGCAGCGGGGCGACCAGGTGCGGCAGCAGCCGGAAACCCTCGACGAGGACGCCGCGGTCGGCCGGCAGGTCCAGCAGGTCCTCCACGACGAGGTCGAAGGCCTCGCCGCGGTACCAGTGGAAGGTGTCCGGCATCGTGCGCGGGCTGCGGTGCACCCACCGCTCGTCCATGCTCATCGCGGCGAAGGCGCGCAGGTGCGGGCACCGGCGCGGTGGGCAGCGCCGGGCGTGCGCGCTCATCGTCTCGTCGGTGCGGTGCAGGTGCAGGCCGTTCTCGGCGGCCAGGCGCGCGGCGGTCGTGGACTTGCCCGCTGCGCTGCCGCCGCCGATCCAGCGCACGTGCGCCAGCGCCCGGCCTCCCACGTCCCCCCGGTACCCGCGGTGGGCGCTCTCGACACCTGAGCTGCACCCGCGTGCCGCGGGCCGGGACACGCCCAGGGCCGGCGACCCCACCGGCTGCTACCCGGCCGGTCCCAGGCTGCCGGTCCTAGGCTGTCTGCCCGAGGCACCGGCCGGGTTCGAGCGGGCGGCCGGTGCCCCGCCCGAGCAGGCCGACCGACGAGGACGCGAGCGGACGACCATGGATGCGCTGGCAGTCCGCTTCGACACCGCCTGCGCCCGTCGCGCCGACCCCGCCCGCCCCGAGCTGCACGCCGCGGCGCTCGCGGCCGCGTGCCGTGACGTGCTGAACGACGACCTCGACGACGGCACCGCCACAGCCGCCGCCGTCGACCCCTGCACCGGCCTGGGCGTCGACGGGGTCAGCATCAGCGTCGCCGACCAGGACCCGTGGCGCCTGCCGGTGGGCGCCAGCGACCCGGCCGCCGCGGCCGCCGAGCGCTGGCAGTTCGTCAGCGGGCAGGGACCCGGCGCCGTGGCCTGGTCCACAGGGCGGCCCGTCGTCGCCGATCAGACGCGGCTGCGGCGCGCCTGGCCGGTGCTGCACGACCTGCTGCACCGCCACACCCCCTACCGCAGCACGATCGCGGTGCCTGTCCCCCGGCTGCCGGCAGGACAGCCGGGATCGCCCGCGCAGGGGGTCCTGGAGCTGCACTTCCACCGCGAGCGCCCGCTGCCGCCTCCCGGTGGCGGTGGAGCCGGCCTGGTCCGTGCGCGTGCGGTCGCCGCGCTGGTCGGTGCGCGGCTGTGGGGTGTTGAGGGGTCCGGTGCCACGTCGCACGGCTCCGGTGCGCCGACCGCTGCATCCGGTGAACCCGCTGGGTGCCGGCCGGACCCGGGCCGGCCACCTGGCGGTCAGCCAACCTGGATGGACGCCCCGGGTGCGCGCGAGCGGCAATGCGTGTGGATGGTCATCAGCATGGCTCGTCAGGTGTTGCGCACCGCCGACGCCGATGCTCTGGCTCTGCTGCGGGCCACCGCCTACAGCCGGGACCGGACCCTGGAGGACCTCGCCGGCGACGTCGTCGAGGGGCGGCTCCCTCTGCGGGCGCTGCACGTCCCGTTGCCCGACTGAGCGGGCGGTGCGTGGCCTCTCGCCCCCGGGCCTGTGCGTTTGTCCGCGAGGGGACGCGGGTAGGGCCCGGCCATGACGAACCCACGCCGCAACGGGCTGACGTCGGTCGCGGACCAGTCCGAGGACGAGCGCGGGGGGCCGGGCAGCATCCTGAGCCGGCAGAGCGCCGATCACCGGGACCTCGACGAGCTGATGCACGCCTACGAGCGCGAGCCCGACGCCGGTGCGCGCGGCCGCATCGTCGCCGAGCTGAGCGAGCGGGCCTTGCGCCACGCCTTCGCCGAGGAGACTGTGCTCTTCCCGGTCTACCGGCGGTTCTTGCCCGCCGCCGGGGGCGACGACGAGCTGACCCGGCACATCGAAGGTGACCACCAGCGGGTCAACGAGGTGCTGGAGGACCTCCAGCGCGCCGACCCGAGCTCGGCCGGTTACGACGCCGAGGTGCGCCGCGCCTTCGAGGTGATCCGCCACGACGCCCACGACGAGGAGGACGACCTGCTCCCCCGGCTGCAGCAGGTAGCCAGCGCCCGGCAGTTGCGGGCCATCGGCGCCGCGTGGGAAGCCGCCAGGCTGGGCTCGCCGACCCGGCCGCACCCGAAGGTCCCCCGCCGCCCGCCGGGCAACGTCGTCGCCGGAGCCGGTTTGGCCCTCTCCGACCGGGTGCAGGACGTCGTCGACTCCCTCGCCCCGGTGGGCAGCACCCGCAGGGCGGTGTGCGGCGGGGTGCTCGCCGGGCTCATCGGCGCAGCGGTGGTGGTCGTCGTGGAGGAGGTCGTCGCGGCGAGGACCCGGGCGGGGCTGAGCGGGAACTGTCGGTTGCGCCCTTCGACCTGACCCTGGTCACCCGCGAGAGGTCCCGTCGGCGGCGACCTCGGCCGCGCCCAGTTCCTCGGCCAGGCGCATCCAGACGACCAGGTGCCAGTCCTGGTCGTTGGCCAGCGGGTCGGCCCGGTGCGCCGGGCGGCCGTCCACGCTCGAGGGGAAGACGAACGCGCAGGTGGCGCCGCCGTCGGGGTGCTGGTTGAGCAGGTTCGCGGCCAGCAGCGAGCGCGCGGCGGCGTCACCGCCGGCGGTGCGCAGGGGCCTCGGCAGCCGCAGCAGGACCTGCGCGGTCAGCGCGCTCCAGTAGTGCGGGAAGACGTCTCCCCACAACCGGTCGGCACCGAACCAGAACCCGTCCCAGTGCCGGATCGCCACGTCGCGCAGGCGCACGTGCGGTTGCGGCCCGCCGAAGGCCAGCAACCAGGGCAGTCGTTCGGCGATCCCGTCCAGGTAGCGGTCCTCGCCGGTCAGCCGGTGCGCGTCGACGAGGAGGTTCACCAGGGGCGCGACGATCGACTGCTCGTAGTTCACCTCGCTGGCGGGCAGGTCCCGGCCCGCCACCAGCAGGTCGTCGGCGTTCACGAGCAGTTCCCGCCGCAACCGGTGGGCGCGTGCGTCCTGCCCGGTGGCCGACAGGGCGTCGGCCACGGCCACCGTCGCTTCCGAGCCGCCGATCGGTGGCACGAGCGCGGGCTCGTGCGCGTGCTGCGCCTCCAGGAGGGTCGCCGCCAGTTCCAGGTCGGCTTCCCGGCCGCTCCAGCGGAAGCGGTCGGTGAAGAAGTGCGCCAGCCACGGCACGTCGTACAGGCGCGGGCCGCCGGGGTGGGTCGACCCGCGCCGGGTCAGGCCCTCGGCGTCGACGAGGTGCCGGCGCGCGAAGGCGGCCCAGGCGGCGACGACGGGTTCGTAGGCGTCCTCGTCCAGCCAGCCGCGCAGCAGGCCCTGCTGGAGCAGGGCGGCCATGCCGATGCGCTCGGAGCCGTCCGACCAGTCCGCCCAGCCGCCGGAGTTCTGAGTCAGCAGGTTTCGGGTGTCCACCGGCACGAAGGCGGCGGCTAGGTCCCCGGGGCGTTCGACGGCGCGCTGGTGCTCGGTGATGTACCGGGCGCGCCGGCGCACCACCTCCGGCAGCGGTTGGTGGAAGGCGACTTCCGTGCGGGCGGTGCCGATCTGCAGGCTGACCGGGCCGGGCTGGCGGGCGTGGACCAGGGCGCCGTCGTCGGTGGGCTCGATGCGCACCCCGGGCGTCGGGCTGGACACCGCCTGCTGCGTGCGCACCGGCAGGGGCACGCCCACGGGGGCGCTCAGGCGTTCCAGGTGCGCCGCGGGGTGCGTGTCCTGCAGGAAACCGGCGGGGTCGTCGTACCAGCCGACGTCCCAGCTCAGCGTCCACGTGGCTCCCGCGGCCAGCTGCAGGTGCGGCTGGCCGCCGAACGCGGCGGGGTTGCGGGCGGCGTCGGTGGGGTGCAGCACCAGGTGCCCGCGGACGTTGGAGAGCGTGTGGTGGTTGCGCGACTCGATCGAGTAGGCGGCCAGCGACCCCTGGCGCACGACGAGCCCCAGGCACCGGCCCGTGCCCGACATCGGCTGTGCCAGCACCCAGGCCCACGAGCCGCCGGTGAACACGTGCGCGTGCACCGCGGTCTCCAGCGCGGTGCGGGCGTCGTGGTAGACGTCCGCGAACGGCACCTGGATGCCCACGCCGGTGACGGTGACCGGCTCGGTGGTGGTGTTGCGCAGCACGTACGTCTCGCGCAGGCGCTCCCCGCCGCGGCGTTCGACCTCCAGGCTCAGGCCCAAGGGGGTGTCGAAGCGCAGGTGGACGCCGTCGTCGAGCGCCGCGGTGCGCGTGGGGGTGTTCCAGCGCGCTGAACCGGTGCTCGTCTGCAGGTGGCCCGAGCCCCACGCGTGCTCCAGGGAGTGCCACGGGTGCAGGGCGCTGTCGAGGAGGTAGACGCGCTGGGGGGTACGAGGGTCGTGGAAGCGGGTGACGGCTCCCGTGGCGGGGTCGAGGTCGGCGTGGCCGTCCCCGACCCGCAGGTGCTGCACGGGCCGCCCCGCACCCCTCGCCGGAGGGGCGGTGCTGCTGGGCGTGGTGCCGCTCTGGTCCACTGCACTGCTCCTCGGGGGGCGTCGGGCGCTCGCCTTCAATACGTATTGAACACGTGGGGCGGGCAGTGGCGCAAGGACCCGGCCGAGCGCCCGCAGCCGGCACGCGCGGGCTCAGGGCACGCAGGTGGACCTCCGCCGCGTCAACCGCGGCACCACCAGCTCCAGCCGATCCACGCCGCCGACCCCGCCCGCCGCGCGGGCGTCCAGCGCGGCGAAGACGAGGTCCATGGCGCGCTCGGCGACCGCCGCCCCCTCCAGCGAGACGCTGGTCAACGGCGGGTCCACGGACACGGCGAGCTCGTCGTCGCACTGCGCGACCACGGACACGTCACGCCCGGGGCGCAACCCCCGAGCGGCCAGGGCGGGCAGCAGCCCGGTCAGCACCTGGCGCGAGGGCACGACGAGGCCCAGTGGGCTCTCCGCGTCACGGACACCGGCCAGGAGACCGGCCAGGACGTCGGCCAGCGCACTGCTGGGGGCGGCGCTCGACCTGGCTGCCCCCGCTGCGGGCAGCGGCACCACCGCGCAGTCGACCCCGGCTTCGAGGGCCGCCACGGCCGCTCCGCGCTGCACGCGCCGGATGCAGCCGACCTCGTAGGACGTCAGCGACAGCGGGTCCCCCAGGACTCGCACGCGCCGGTGACCGGTCGCCACCAGATCCTCCACGGCCAGCCGCCCGGCCAGCTCGTAGTCGAGGTCCACGCACGGCAACCCCGCCCGCTCGGCGGGCACCCCGACCACCACGACGGGCAGGTCCAGGTCGGCGGCCACCGGCACGCGAGCGTCCTCGGTGACGACGTCCATGAGCACGATGGCGTCGCACAGCCGTTGCCGGGAGAGCCTGAGCAGCCCGGCTGGGCCCTCGTCGGCCGTGACCAGCAGGACGTCGTGGTCGTGCTGTCGGGCTCTGCGCGTGAAGGTCTCGATGAAGGGCAGCACCCCGAGCCTGTCCACGGTCAGCCCGAAGGGCATGACGATGCCCAGCGCCCGGGTCCGCTGCTCCTTCAGCGCACGGGCCCCTGCGTTCGGCTGGTACTGTAACTGCGCCATCGCCGCCTCGACCCGCGCGCGGGTCTCCGCGGCGACGCCGTCACGGCCGTTCACGACGAAGGAGACCGTGCTCTGCGACACTCCCGCCAGGCGCGCGACATCCTTGCTGGTAGGCACGTCCTCCCCGGTCCCGGTCGGTGTACTGGTGACGCTGGTCAACCGCAGTCACATCATCCACCCGCACGAGCCGCACGACGCCGTACTCGGCCGCAGCGGCCGCGGGAGGTCCAGGAGGTGCGGGACGGCCCGCGGGTCCACGGCGATCACGCCGTCGATGCCGTCGCTGGCCGAGCACCTGGACGCCGCCCGCGCCGAGGCGCTGACGTTCACCGCCTCTCCGAAGGAGGTGTGGCGGCAGGTCCGGTCCAACGACCCGCAGGAGCGGTGGGACCGGGAGATCCGACGCCGCACCGTTCCCCGCGAGCGGGAGGTGCCCCCCGTGGTCGGCATCTTCCCCGACCGCGGCTCCCTCATCCGCCTGGTCGGGGCGGTCCTGGCTGAGCAGGACGATGAGTGGACCGAAGGGCGGCGCTACCTCGGCCTGGACCTGCTGGGCCGCTGCCGGATCGCCCCGATGCCCGGCGGGCAGGAGCACACCGAGACCGTGACGGAGGTGAACACCGACCTCACCAGGCTGGCCCTGACGGCCTGACCCCACGAAGCAGCACGCGGCGAACGTCGCACACCACGACCGGGAACGTGACCGCCACCCGGTGCCGCACCTGCCGGTGTGGCGCGATCACGCCCTTCCACGGCCGCGTCTCGGAACCGCGGAGGGCCTGCTGCACGATCACCGCGTCGACTCGCCCGGCTGTCACGCCCATCTGCGCCCGCCGACGACAGGGACCGCCGCCGCGGCCAGGAGACCTCGTGAACCGATCGTGCGTTGGCCACGGCTCTCGGGTGATCGCCGTGGACGAGAAGTTGCACCGGGGGAAGCGATGTGCGCATCCGCGTCCGCGATGCCCTCTCCCCGGACGGCTCGGCCGCGCCGGTCGTTCACCGCCGAGTTCACCGCCGAGTTCAGGCCGGGATCGTGCAGCGGTGCCGCGTCGGCGATCGCGGCACCGGTCAGGTCGCCCGCGACTTCGAGCTGACCGAGACCGCGGTGCGGGAGCGGGTCCGCGCCGCCGACCGGTAGGACGGCGGCGGCTCCGGGACGGGGCGGTGCTGCTCCCTTCCGCAAGGCCCTCTCGGACGACGGCCCTGCGGCCGTCGGTGCACGGCCCGGTGAGCACCGCTCACCTCCGAGCAGTCAGCGCCCTCGACCGCGGTGGCGCTGGTCGTCGCGACGACGGGCGTACAGGCCGTGCGGGTTGCGCCGCTGCCCCGCCGCTCCTGGCAGGCCACCGCACTGCACGGCGGCCGTCACCGCGCCACCCGCCGTCGCACCCCGGGGAGCGACCGCCTCGCAGCGTGTCGACGGGCCGCTCAGCGCGGTCAGAACCGCAGCAGGACCTTGCCGGAGGCGGCCGCGTCACGAGCGACGTCGAAGGCTTCCCCGGCTTCAGCGACGGGGTACTCATGGGTGATCACCTCGTCCACCCGCAAGGACCCGTCGGCCAGCGCGGCCAAGACGTCACCCATCTCGTCGACGAAGCGGAAGCTGCCGCGGATCTGCAGCTCCTTGGTGATGGCCGGCGCCAGCGGCACGGAGACGTCGCCCGGCGGCAGCAACCCCACCAGCACGAGGACCGCGCCGCCCGTCGAGGCGCCCACGGCAGCGGTGAAGCCGTGCGGTGAGCCGGAGGACTCGAAGGCGAGGTCGACACCGAGCGCGGCGACGGCCTCGCGCTCGGCGGCCAGGACGCCTCGGTCGGCGCCCAGGGCGATCGCGCGCTGCAGAGCGCTGGCGTGCACGTCGGTGACGGTGATGTGCCCGGCCCCGGCGCGGCGCAGGACCGCGACGGTGAGCAGGCCGATGGGCCCGCACCCGACCACCAGGACGCGCCGCCCGCGCACGTCGCCGGCCTGGCGCACCGCGTGCCAGGCCACCGAGGCGGGCTCGGCCAACGCGGCGGCGCGCAGGGGCACCGCGTCGGGAACCACGCGCAGCATGCTGCTGGCGATGGTCAGGTGCTGGACGAAGGCGCCGTCGACGTGCGGGACGCGCGCGGCGCTGCCCAGGTAGGTCGCCGCCGAGGAGAGGTTGGGGCGGCCCGCCGGGTACGAAGCGCCGGGGTCGACCGAACCGCCCGGGTGCACCGCCACGCGCGTGCCCGCCACCGGCCCGGAACCGTCGGCCGCTGCCACCTCGACGGTGCCGACGACCTCGTGGCCCAGCACCATCGGCGCGCGCAGGATCGACTCGCCGGCCTTGCCCTCGGCCACGTAGTGCAGGTCGCTGCCGCACACGCCGCCGTAGGCGATGCGCACCACGGTCTCGTGCGGTTCGGGCGTGCGCGCGGGGCGTTGCTCCACGCGCAGGTCCCCCACCCCGTGCACCACGACGGCCAGGTTCGTGCCTGCTGCGCCGCTCTGCGCTCCCGGCGCGTCCGCGGGGCTGCTGATCACGGTACTGGTCATCACAGCACCGCCAGCATGCCGCCGTCGACGTGCAGCGTCTGCCCGTTGACGAAGGCGGAGGCGTCGGAGGCGAAGAAGAGCAGAGCGCCGATGAGGTCGTCGGTGCGGCCCCACCGCCCGGCCGGGGTGCGCCCTTCGACCCAGCGGCTGAAGTCCTCGTCGGCGACCAGAGCGGCGGTCAGCTCGGTGGCGAAGTAACCCGGGCCGATGGCGTTGACCTGGATGCCGGAGCCGGCCAGGTCCGCGCACATGCCCTTGGTGAGCATCTTCAGCCCGCCCTTGGTCGCCGAGTAGGGCGCGATGCCCGGGCGCACGGCTTCGCTCTGCACGGAGAGGATGTTGATGATCTTCCCGTGGCCGCGGGTCTGCATGCGGCGGGCGACGGAGCGGCCGACGTAGAAGGCGCTGGAGAGGTTCACCTCCAGCATGCGCTGCCAGTCCTCGTCGGAGAACCGCGTGAACGGTGCGCGCTGCTGCATCCCGGTGTTGTTCACCAGCACGTCCACGGCCACCCCGTCGGCTTCCAGGGCGGCCACGGCCCGCTCGACGGCGGCGGGGTCGGTGACGTCGAAGGCGCACGGCACCGCCCGCGTCCCCGGGCGGGTGGCGGGGTCCTCGTTCAGCTCCTCGGCTGCGGCCTCGGTGGTGCCCGGGTCGCGGCCGTTGACCACGACGGTGCAGCCGGCCGCCAGCAGGCCGGCGGCCAGGGCGCGGCCGATGCCGCGCGTGGAGCCGGTCACCAGGGCGGTGCGTCCGCTGACGTCGAACAGCGAGCTGGCACCCGTGCCCGATCCGGCCGCCGTGCCGGCGTCCGCAGCGCTGGCGTCCGCAGCGCTGGCGTCCGCAGCGCTGGCGGCCGTGCTGCGCTGCGGTGTGGTGCGCTGCGGTGTGGTGCTGCTCACCAGCCCCGCCCCGGCAGGTCGGTGGTCATCCCCTTGGCCTCCAGGACGTGCTCCAGTCCGCACAGGTCGATCGTGGTGCGCCCGGCCCGGTACAGCTGCACGAGCTCGGCCTCGTGCTCGTCGCGGCGCTGCGAAGCGGTGGTGGCCTCTTCGACCTCCTCGCGGCGCACGACGACGACGCCGTCGGCGTCTCCCTTGAGCACGTCGCCGGGGCGGACCGTCTGCCCGCCGATGGTCAGCGGCTGGTTCAGCGGCCCCAGGGTCTCCTTGACGGTGCCCTGGATGCTGATGCCGGCGGAGAAGATCGGCAGGCCCAGGGCGCGCAACTCGGCGGTGTCGCGCACGCTGCCGTCGGTGATCAGGCCGGCGATGCCCTTGGCGGCGCAGGCGCTGGCCAGGACGCCGCCGAAGATGCCGGCCTCGGTGAACTGCGCGGTGCTGACCAGCAGCACGTCACCGGGCTGGGCGTAGTGGATGGCGACCTGCAGCATGAGGTTGTCGCGCGGGGCGCACACCACGGTGAAGGCCGAGCCGACCACGGTCATCTCCCGGTCGATCGGCTTGATCGAGGAGGCGAGCGCACCGCGGCGGCCCTGCGCCTCGTGGATGGTGGCCGAGGAGTACAGCCCCAGACGGGCGATGGCCTCGGGTTCGGCGCGCTCGATCCTCGTGGTGACGTGAGGAGGGGGCGAGGCCTTGAGCGTGGGCTGTTCGGTGGCCTTGTCGGCGAGGGTGGTCATGCGGTCCTCCGGTCGAAGGTCAGCCCGCCGGGGACCTGGAAGGTGGGCATGATCTCGATCATGCCGAGGTTCACGTGGCGGGGGGCGTTCAGGGCGAAGTCGACGGTGGCGACGATGTCCGCCGTGGTCAGCGACTCGTAACCCTCGTAGTAGGTCTGCCACGCCTGCTGCATGGCCTCAGGGGTGCCGCCGAGGTTGCGGCCGAAGATCTCGGTCTCGACGCGGCCGGGGCAGATCTCGGTGACGCGGATGCGCTTGCCGACGGTGTCGTTGCGCAGCTGCCGCGAGATCTGGTGCACGGCGGCCTTGGTGGCGTGGTAGGCGGTGTGCCCGAAGAAGTTGTACACCCCGGCGATGCTGGAGATGTTCACCACGTGCCCCAGGTCGCGTTCGACCATGCCGGGCAGGAACATCCGGGTCAGCTGCAGCACCGCGCGCAGGTTCACGTCCACCATGGCGTCCAGGTCGGCGCGGGTGGAGTCCAGCACGTTGCCCTGCCGGCTGACGCCGGCGTTGTTGACGAGCACGTCGACGGGCAGGGAGCCGATCTCGGCCTCGACCGCGTCGGTGTCGGTCAGGTCCACCGAGTGCGGGATCGCACCGGTGCGCTCGGCCAGCTCCTTCAGGCGCACCTCGTCGCGGGCCACGGCGTGCACCGTCAGGCCCTGCGCGGTGAACTTCTCGACGATGGCTGCGCCCATCCCGGTGGAGGCACCGGTGACCAGGGCGGTGGAGTAGTCGCTGTACGTCATGCGTCCTTCTTCGTCGAGATCTTCGAACGGTTCTTCAGGCGGTGGGGGGATCGGCTGCGGAGCGGCTGTGGACCGGGTCGTGAAGCTGCGCCCGGGCCCCTCCGGTCAGGTTCGTCCAGGTTCGTCCAGGTTCGCTCGGCGCACCTCAGGCGTCGCGCAGCGGCTCGTGGGCGCGGTCCTTGACGGTGGAGACGGCCGCCAAGGTCCCCAAGGCGGTGACGACAGCGTAGAAGGCGGGCATGTACACGTTGCCGGTGGTGCCGATCAGCCAGGTCATCAGCAGCGGGGCGGTGCCACCGAACAGCGCCGAGGAGATGTTGTAACCCAACCCGTAGGCGGAGTAGCGGATGCGCGTGGGGAACAGTTCGACGATGAGGATGTGGATGACCGCGGTGTGCCCGGCGAAGACGACGGCCATGGTGCAGGCACCGAGCACGGCCAGCAGGACCTGCCCGGTGGCGATCAGGGCGTAGGCCGGCACCGCGACGATCGCCATGGCGACCGCCGCGCCGGCGATGACCTTCTTGCGCCCGATGCGGTCGGAGAGAGCGCCCATGATCGGGATGGCGATGCAGATGGCCACCAGGCTGGAGGCGGTGACGATCAGCGCGGTGCCGATGCTGAAGCCGATGCGGTCGCCCTTGAGGAAGGTCGGCATGTAGGAGAAGAGCACGTAGTAGCCCGAGCCGTTCATCAGGGGGATGAACAGGGCCAGCAGCAGTGCGCGGCGGTGCTCGGGAGAGGAGAAGGCCTCGCGGTAGGGGTGGTGCGACAAGCCCCCCTCGGCCTTGATCTTCTGGAAGTTGGGGGTGTCCTCGAGCTCCTTGCGGATGTAGAAGCCGATGATGCCCAGCGGCACGGCCACCAGGAAGGGGATGCGCCAGGCCCAGGCGCCGAAGCCACCACCGTCGATGGCCTCCTCGGTCAACCACGGCGACATGAAGAAGGCCACCATCGTGCCGGTCAGCAGGGCCGCGAAGGAGGCGATCTGCGCCAGGGAGGTGTTGAAGCCGCGCTTGCCCTCCGGGGAGTGCTCGGCCAGGAACGTCATGGCACCGGCAGCCTCACCGCCGACGGAGAAGCCCTGCAGCATGCGCAGCAGCACCAGCAGGATCGGCGCGACCACACCGATGGCGGCGTAGGGCGGCAGCACACCCAGCCCGGTGGTGGCCACGCTGATCAACGCGATGACGGCCACGAGCATGCGCTGACGGCCGTAGCGGTCACCCATGAGACCGAAGAACACCGCCCCCAGGGGACGCACGAAGAAGGAGACCGCGTAGCCGGCGAAGACGAACACCAGCGCGGAGGTCTCATCGCCGCGCGGGAAGAAGACCAGGGCCAGCGCGGTGGCCATGAAGGCGAAGATGCCGTTGTCGTACAGCTCGACGAAGATGCCGATGCAGCCGGCGGTGAGGATCTTGCGGCGGCTGGGGGTGGCTGCGGCGGTGCGCGGTGCAGCGGTGTCGCTTTGAGCGCTCATGGCGGTCCTTCCAGGAGCCTGCTGAGATCGGGCCTCGGTGCCCGGGATGCGAGGACGCTAGACACTGCGTGCTTCGATTGCATTAACCAGTGCCCTCCCTTGCCAAGCTTGTGCCAGAATTGCCGTCACGCCCACCCCTGAGCTGCAGCGATGCAGGTGGCGAGCAGCCCATCATGGCAACTTCCGTGCCAGAAACCTTGCAAGGAGCACTGTGGCCATCCCTCCTCGCCGGCGTTCGCGCCAGGTGACGCTGACCGAGATCGCCGCCGCGTGCGGGCTGGCGCCCTCCACGGTCTCGCGGGCGATGTCCAACCCCTCGCGGGTCAACGCCGCGACGTACGACCGCATCGTGCGCAAGGCGCAGGACATGGGGTACCAGTCGGCCATGCTGCCCGGCAGGCACGAGCAGTTGGCCCGCGGCACGATCGCCCTGGTGCTGCCGAACCTGACCAACCCGTACAACCTCGACGTCATCCGCGGCAGCCAGGCGCAGACGCAGGCAGCGGGCTACCTGCACCTGCTGGTCAGCAGCGAGGAATCCGTGCAGGTGGAGAGCGACTGGCTCGCCGAGCTCAGCCGCACGGTCGACGCCGTCGTGCTGGCCACCCCGCGCGCCGAGGACGAGGTGCTCAGCTCCTTCGCCGACACGGTGCCGATCGCGGTGCTCAACCGCCGGGTCGAGGGCTTGTGCGGCATCGTCGTGGACACCCCGGCCGGCCTGTCGCAGGCGCTGGACTACCTCGTCTCGCTCGGGCACCGGCGCATCGCGTACGTGCGCGGGCCCATCGGCTCCTGGAGCGATCGGGTGCGTTTCGAGGCCCTGACCCAGCGGGCTGACGGGCACGGGGTCGAACTGCTGCCCGTCGGCCACTTCCAGCCCTCCTTGGCCGCCGGGGCCGCGGCAGCGGACGTGGTGGCCATGACCGCCGCCACCGCGGTGATCTTCTTCAACGACACGCTGGCGATCGGCGCGCTGGGACGTTTCCGCACCACCGGGGTGCGGGTGCCTGAAGACCTCAGCGTGATCGGCTGCGACGACATGTACGGCGCCTCCTTCACCGACCCCCCCTTGACGACGGTGACCTCTCCCGGGGAGCGGGCCGGACGCGCGGTCACCGACCTGGTCATCGGCCGCATCGGCTCCAAGGACCGCACCCGCCGCGTCGACCGGCTGGCCACGCACCTGACGGTCCGCAGCTCCACCGGCCCCGTCCCCGCTGACCGAGCACCGCTGTGACTGCACCGCCGCGTCGCCGGCCGAGCCGTCCACGCCGCCGTCCTCGAAGATCCCCCAGCTCGTCCGGAACCCACCGGTCACGCCGTGGCGCACCAGGACGGCGCCGAGGTGCCCGGGTGCGGCGTCAGTACCCGGCCTGCAGGTCGACGCGGCCGAGCAGGTCCTCGCCGGCGGCGAAGCGACGCACGTTCTCCTGCACCCGCTGCGCGTAGGCCGCCGACCGCAGCGCGGTGGGGTTGGTGCAGTGCGGGGTGATGATGCAGCGCGGCTGAGTCCACAGCGGGTGTCCGTCCGGCAACGGTTCGGGGTCGGTGACGTCGAGGGCGGCGCCGGCGATGGTGCTCCGCTCCAACGCGGCGACCAGGGCGTCGGTGTCGACCAGGGAGCCTCGCGCGACGTTGACCAACCACCCCTGCCCCCCGAGAGCTTCCAGCTGCTCGGCACCGACGAGCGCCCGGGTCTGCGTCGTGGCGGGCGCGGCCAGGACGACGTGGTCGGCGGCGGCGAAGGCCTCGTCGACGCGGTCGGCGGGCAGGGTGCGCGCAGCGCCCTCGACGGCGAGACCGCGCCGGGTGACGGCCAGCACCTGCGCACCCAGACCGGTCAGGGCCGGGATCACCGCCCGACCGATGCCACCGGCACCGACGATCGCCACCGTCGCGCCGTGCAGGGTGCTCTGCGCGCCGTCCAGTGCCGCGGTGTCCCAGCTCGTGCGGCGGGCCGCCACCCCGATCCCCCGCACGCCGGCCAGCAGCAGGGCCACGGCGCCTTCGGCGACCGCGCGCGAGTAGGCACCTGCGGCGGAAGTCCACGTGCGCGAGGTGTCCAGGACCCCGCTGCTGACCCAGGACTCGATGCCCGCGGCGGGCAGCTGCACCCAGCGCACGGAGCTCGGCAGCTGCGGCAGCTCGCCGTGGCCACCGTCGACCACGACTGCTTCAGCATCGGCCAGCGCGACCACCTCGCCCCCGCCGCGCTCGACCGCTGCGACCAGTCGCGCGCTCTCGTGCGGACCGATGTGGATGGCCGGGGTGCTCGACATGCGTGTTCCTCCAGGGTTCAGCTCGACACGGGACGTCTACGAGGGGTGTGAGGGGTTCGGCGGGTGACCGCCGAACCCAGCGACGACAGGTGGTCTCGAAAGCGGTGCCCGGCACCGGTCCCCCAGCCCTCTGGCCCACCCGGCCCGCTCACCTCCGGGCGGGCGCCGGTCCCTCCGCGCTCAGCTGTCGGCGAGCACCGCGATGACCGCGCCTTCGGCGACGTTCTCACCGGCCACCACCCGCAGCTCGGTCACCACACCGGACGCCTCGGCGTTGACGGGGATCTCCATCTTCATGGCCTCCAGCACCGCCACGACGTCCCCGGGCGAGACCGTGTCGCCCACCGCCACCTCCACGCGGTACACGTTGGCTTCCATGGGGGCGAGCACTTCGCTCATCGGGCTCTCATCCTCTCGATCACTCCGGTGTCGTAAGCACCGGAGACGAACTCGTCCTCGTCCAGCAATTCGCTGAAGAAGTCCAGGTTGTGCTTGGGGCCGACGATCCGGAAGGCCTTCACCGCCCGCCGCGCCAGCTCCAGGGCGCCGGCACGGTCCTCGGCGTGGACGATGACCTTGGCCATCAGCGAGTCGTACGCCGGGGTGACCCGGTTGCCGGCGCGGTAACCGGCATCGACGCGCACGCCTTGCTCGACCGGCTCCTCCCAGACGGAGATGGTGCCCGGGCCGGGCAGGAAACGCTGGGGGTCCTCTGCGTTGATGCGCAGCTCGATCGCGTGCCCGCCGGGCGCGGCAGCGGCGTCGAAGGCGACGTCGAGCCCGGCGGCGATGCGCAGCTGAGCCTCCACCAGGTCCAGACCGCAGGTCAGCTCGGTGATGGGGTGCTCGACCTGCAGGCGCGTGTTCATCTCCAGGAAGGAGAAGTCACCGGTGGCCGCATCCAGCAGGAACTCCACGGTTCCGGCACCTCGGTAGTCCACCGACTGCCCCGCCAGCTGGGCAGCGTGCAGCATCCTGGCCCGCAGGTCCTCGTCCACAGCCGGGGAGGGCGTCTCCTCCACGAGCTTCTGGTGCCGGCGCTGCACGGAGCACTCCCGCTCCCCCAACGCCAGCACCCGCCCGTCGGCCAGCCCCAGGATCTGCACCTCCACGTGCCGAGCACGCTCGACGAAGCGCTCCAGCAGCACCGAACCGTCACCGAAGGACCGCTCGGCGAACTGCGTGACGCGCTCCACGGTGCTGACCAACTGCTCCACGTCGCGCACCACCGCCATGCCCATGCCGCCACCACCGGCAGCGGCCTTGACCATCAGGGGCAGACCGATCCGCTGCGCCTGCGCGAGGGCGTCGGCACCGGTGACGGGGGTGCGGGTTCCGGCGGCCACCGGCACCCCGGCAGCGGCCATGAGGTTGCGGGCGGCGATCTTGTCCCCCATCGCGCGGATGACCTCCGGGGAGGGCCCGACCCAGGTCACGCCCGCGTCCAGGACGGCCTGGGCGAAGTCGGCGTTCTCCGACAGCAACCCGTAGCCGGGGTGCACCGCCTGCGCTCCGCTGGCGCGCACCGCGGCCAGGACCTTGTCCACGTCGCGGTAGGTCTCAGCCGCCGAGGTGCCGCCCAGAGCCACCGCCTGGTCCGCTTCGCGCACGAACGGCAGGTCGGCATCGACGTCGGAGTGCACGGCGATGGTGCGGATGCCCAGCCGCTCGGCGGTGGTGATGACGCGCCGGGCGATCTCGCCGCGGTTGGCGACCAGCAAGCTCCTGATCGGGAACGCGCCGGCGGCAGCACCGGTACCGGTGGTGCTGGCGGTGGTGCTGGCGGTGGTGCCGCCGGCCCGGGGGCTGGTGGAGGTGGTCACGACAGTGCCTCCACCACGCGCGCCAGGCGCGCCAGGGCCTCGTCGATGACCTCCTGGGAGGTGGCGAAGGAGACGCGGAACCAGCCCGGGGCGCCGTAGGCGGCGCCGTGGATGACGGCGACCTGCTCGGAGTCCAGCAGGAGCGCGGCGAACTGCTCGTCGGTGGCGATGACCTGCCCGTCCGCGGTGCGCTTGCCCAGCACGTCCTGGCAGGAGACGAAGGCGTAGAAGCCTCCGCTGGGCACCAGGCAGGAGAGCCCTTCGATGCTCCGCACGGCCGCCACGACGGCATCGCGGCGCTCGCGGTAGACCGCTGCGGTGCGCTCGACGAAGGACTGATCGCCGGTCAAGGCCTCCACTGCGGCCCACTGGCTGATCGAGGAGGGGCAGGAGGAGGTCTGCGACTGCAGCGTGTTGATCGCTGCGATCAGCTCGGCGGGGCCGGCGGCCCAGCCGATGCGCCAGCCGGTCATGGCGTACGTCTTGGACACGCCGTTGGTCAGCAGGACGCGCTCAGCCAGCTCCGGCGCCACCGCCAGCAGGTTGCTGGCCGGCTCGGCTTCGAACCACACCTCGTCGTAGATCTCGTCGGTGAGCACCAGCACGTGCGGGTGCTCGGCCAGCACATCGGCTAGGGCGCGCAGTTCGCCGGCGCTGTAGGCGGCGCCGGTGGGGTTGCCCGGGGTGTTCAGGATCAGCCAGCGGGTGGCGGGGGTGATCGCCTCGCGCAGGGCTGCGGCGGTCAGCTTGAAGCCGTCGGCGGCGCGGGTGGGCACGATGACGGGGGTGCCGTCGTTGGCCTTGACCATGTCGGGGTAGGAGACCCAGTACGGCGCGGGGATGAGCACCTCGTCGCCGTGGTCCACGGTGGCGCTCAGCGCCAGGAAGATGACCTGCTTGGCGCCTCCGCCGACGGTGACGTGTGCCGGGTCGTGCGCGACACCGGTGCGTGCGGCGATCCTGTCGGCGACGGCGGTGCGCAGCTGCGGGATGCCGTTGACGGGGGTGTACTTCGTCCTGCCCTCGGCGATGGCCCGCACGGCGGCCGCTTTGACGTTCTCGGGGGTGTCGAAGTCCGGCTCGCCCACCGTCAGGTCCCAGACCTGACGGCCCTGGGCGCGCAGGTCGCGAACCTTCTGCACGGCCACCGAACTGGGCGAGGTGGCGATGCGCTGCAGGCGTTGGGCCAGCCGGGTACCGCTGGCCTGGAGGGTGCTCTGGCTCATGGGCTCTCCTTCGAAACGTCGAGCAGACGGCTGCTCGACGGGTGCTGCTCGACGGGTGCGGAACTGCTGGCAGGTCATCGCCGGCCCACGGGGAGGACCGGCTGCCGACCCGACGGGCAGGGCCGGCTCCGGACCCCGACGGGACCGGGACGGGGTCGGTGCGCTCAGGTGAGCGGTGCGTCGACGTGCCGCAGCGCGCGGGTCACCTGGGCGCGCAGCGCGTCGACGTCGGCGGCGACCTGCAGCAGCTCGGCTCGGGCGGTCTCGACGTCGGTGCGCTCGAAGCGCACGCTCTGGCCGGGCCTGATCTGGGCGGCCGCGTCCTGGGCCGAACCGGTGAGCACCGCCAGCACCGGGTAGCCGGCGGTGATGCCGCGCCCGCGCATCAGCACGAGCAGTTCATCACCGGCCGGAACCTCGACCGCTCCGATGGGTACTCCGCGGGAGAGCACCTCGCCGGTGGCGGTGCGCCGGGGCACCGGTCCGGCCAGGCGGGCGCCGACGTGGTTGCTGCGCGGGCTGAGCTTGTAGGTGCCGCTCTCCAGCGCGCTCAGGCCACCGTCGAACTCGTGCACGTCGGGGCCCTCGACGATCTGCAGCACGACCTCACCGGCCTCGGTGCGTCGCGGCAGGCGTACCGGGGCGCTGACGGCCTGCCACGGTGCCTGCTGCAGGGCGTGGGCCACTGCGTCGGTGTGCACGTGCACGGTGGCGCCGGTCGTCAGCGTGCGCCCGAAACCCAGCATGATGTCCGGCGCGCAACTGCCCATCAGGCGAGGCGCCTCGATCGCACCGCGGACGGCGACGTAGTTGCGCAGGCCGTTCTTGGCCGGGCGCACCACCAGCGCCTGCCCGGCCGGCACCAGCAGCTGGGTGTGTCCGGCGACGGCAGCGCCGTCGATGAGGACTTCGGCACCGGCGCCGGTGACGGCGACCAGCAAGGGGGCGCTGGAGGAGAGCGTGACGCCGAAGGCCGTCACCTCCAGCAGCGGCGCGTTCGCGGGGTTGCCGACCAGGACGTTGGCGACCGTGGCGGCGTACTGGTCGAGCGCTCCGTTGACCGACAACCCCTGGCTCGGGCCGCGAAAGCGCCCCAGGTCGGTGATGACGCTGGGTCCGGCCGCGACGACGTGCACCTCCTGCCGCGTCGTCGCCGACGGCGCCTGCTCCTGCGCGGGCGAGGCGTGCTGCTCATCGGCCGGCTGGTCCATCCGCTGCTCGATCGACTGGACCTGCTGCGTGGGCACCTGACTCATCACGCGGACACCTCCTGCAGCAACCACCCGTCGCACTTGTCGAACTCGTCAGGGCGCAGGCGCACGAAGCGCACCCGGTCACCGGCGGCGTAGGGCACGCCCTCGTCGACCGTGCGGCCCAGCAGGTACACCGGCGTACGCCCGATCTGCCGCCAGCCGCTGGGAGCTGCGACCGGGCCGATCACCGCCTGCCTCCCGGCCAGGGAGACCGCACCGGCCGGCACGCGCAGTCGCGGGTCCTGCAAGCGCGGGACCGGGCCGGGCAGGACGGGCCCGTCCAGCATCGCCGCGGCGGCCGGGCCGCCCAGGCAGCGCAGGGTCAGCTCGGTGCCGCACACGCTGTTCACGATGGCTTCGGCAGTGGTGTCCAGGTGCTCGGCCAGCCACGGCAGGTCGGGGGCGTGCTCACCCTCGAAGCAGGTGGGGATGCGCCAGGTGCGCGGGGTGCGTGCCGGCGCTGCGGCACCGCGTCGCAGACGCGCGTCCAGCGCGTGCACCTCGTGCTCGACGCCGACGTGGTCGGTGACGACCGGGTCGAAGTCGATGAGGATCGCGTCGTAGGTGGGGATGGCTGAACGCACCCCCGGCACGGCGCCGTCGTTGAGGGCGCCGGCCAGGCGGTGCACGCGGCGCCAGACCCGTTCGCTGTCGTCGCCGTGCACGCCGACCCGCAAGGCGGCCTCGGCGCACAGCGCGATGCGCAGCGCCTCGTCGGCCGGGTCGTGCCCACCACCGCTGGAGGTGCCGGTGCTGGAGGTGCCGGTGCTGGAGGTGCCGGTGCTGGAGGTGCCGGTGCTGGAGGTGCCGGTGCTGGAGGTGCCGGTGCTGGAGGTGCCGGTGCTGGAGGTGCCGGTGCTGGAGGTGCCGGTGCTGGAGGTGCCGGTGCTGGAGGTGCCGGTGCTGGAGGTGCCGGTGCTGGAGGTGCCGGTGCTGGAGGTGCCGGTGCTGGAGGTGCCGGTGCTGGAGGTGCCGGTGCTGGAGGTGCCGGTGCTGGAGGTGCCGGTGCTGGAGGTGCCGGTGCTGGAGGTGCCGGTGCTGGAGGTGCCGGTGCTGGAGGTGCCGGTGCTGGAGGTGCCGGTGCTGGAGGTGCCGGTGCTGGAGGTGCCGGTGCTGGAGGTGCCGGTGCTGGAGGTGCCGGTGCTGGAGGTGCCGGTGCTGGAGGTGCCGGTGCTGGAGGTGCCGGTGCTGGAGGTGCCGGTGCTGGAGGTGCCGGTGCTGGAGGTGCCGGTGCTGGAGGTGCCGGTGCTGGAGGTGCCGGTGCTGGAGGTGCCGGTGCTGGAGGTGCCGGTGCTGGAGGTGCCGGTGCTGGAGGTGCCGGTGCTGGAGGTGCCGGTGCTGGAGGTGCCGGTGCTGGAGGTGCCGGTGCTGGAGGTGCCGGTGCTGGAGGTGCCGGTGCTGGAGGTGCCGGTGCTGGAGGTGCCGGTGCTGGAGGTGCCGGTGCTGGAGGTGCCGGTGCTGGAGGTGCCGGTGCTGGAGGTGCCGGTGCTGGAGGTGCCGGTGCTGGAGGTGCCGGTGCTGGAGGTGCCGGTGCTGGAGGTGCCGGTGCTGGAGGTGCCGGTGCTGGAGGTGCCGGTGCTGGAGGTGCCGGTGCTGGAGGTGCCGGTGCTGGAGGTGCCGGTGCTGGAGGTGCCGGTGCTGGAGGTGCCGGTGCTGGAGGTGCCGGTGCCGGAGGCGCCGGCCGCCGCGTCCTGTGCGAGGACGGCGCCGGCTCCACTGCCGACGGGGTTCACGCGCGCCCTCCCTCGGCGCGCACGACCTCGCTCATGCCCACGAGCTGCACACCGGCCTCGGCCAGCGCCGAGCGGATCTTGGCGGCGGCGTCCAGGGCGTGCGGGCCGTCACCGTGCAGCAGGACGGCGTCGACCTCGACCGGCACCGGGCGCCCGCTGATCGACTCCACCGTGCCGTCGACGACCATTCGGACCGTGCGCTGGACGATCTGATCGACGTCGTCGAGCACCGCGCCGGGCTGGGAACGCGGCACCAGCGTGCCGGCGTCGGTGTAGGCGCGGTCGACGGCTCCGACGACAGCGGTGGCCAGGCCGCGCTGTTCAGCGAGGTCCTGCATCACCCCGGCGGTGACACCGAGCACCAGGGAGGGGTCGAAGGCGGTGATCGCATCGGCCAGCGCGCCGGCGTAGTCGGCTCGCTCTCCGACGAGGTTGCCCAGCTTGCCGTGGGGCACCACGTGGGTGACCCGGGTGCCGTGCGCACGCGCGAAGGCCGAGAGCGCTCCGATCTGGTAGAGGACGTCGGTGCGCACCTCCTCGGCGCTCAACTCCATCGCCCGCCGCCCGAAGCCGACCAGGTCCGGGAAGCTGGGGTGGGCGCCGACCTCCACGCCACGCTGTGCGCACCGGCGCACGGTGGCATCCATCACCCGCGGATCGCCGGCATGGAACCCGCAGGCGATGTTCGCGCAGGTGACCAGCTCCAGGAGAGCCGCGTCGTCCCCCATCGTGTAAGGGCCGAAGCTCTCGCCCAGGTCTGCGACCAAGCTGACGACGGGAACCATGGGGCACTCCTCTCGAAGGTGTCGGCGACTCGTCCCCGAACTGTCGACGACTCACCGCTGTTTCGTCCGTGGCGCCTCGACGGCGACTGCGCGGGTACCCGACGGGCATCCAGCAGCGCCCAGCTGACGCGCACCGCCGCTGCGGTGTGGCGGTGCTCGAACGCTAGACGCCCGGCGCGCTGCCACCGACTTCGCCGCCACTCAGCTATGGCACCATCTCGACACGCGATGGCTGCGAGGCGGTCGCCCGGGCCAGGGCGGCGGCGACGACGCAGCGAGGACCAGAGGGAACGGCGGCAGGACGCCGCAGGGCGAGGAGTCGCGAGCACGCGGCGAGCAGGGGGGAGCAGAGGTGGAGACCCGCAAGCTCGCCTCGTTCGTGCGCACCGTCGACGCCGGCAGCATCACCGCCGCCGCGCAGTCCCTGCACCTGGCTCAGTCGGCACTGAGCTCGCACATCGCCAGCCTGGAGAAGGACTTCGGCGTCGCGCTGCTGGTGCGCGGGCGGCGGGGCATCGAGGTCACCGACGAGGGGTGGTCGCTGTACCGCTACGCCCAGGGCATCCTGCGGCTGGAGCAGGCTGCACACCTGGACCTGAGCAACGAGCGGCAGGTCACCGGCCTGGTCACCGTCGGCCTGGCCTCCTACAGCATGGCCGGCAACCTGTCGGCTCCCCTGCTGCGCGCAGTGCGCGAGGAGCACCCCGGCATCACCCTGCACCTCGTCGAGCACCTGACCATGATCATGAGCCAGGCGGTGAAGCTGGGACAGGCGGACATGGCGGTCATCTACCGCACCGGACGCATCGACGGCGTGAGGTTCACCGAGGAGATCACCGAGGACCTCGTCCTGGTCGCAGGGCCGGCGTCCCCTGCGCTCCCGGCCCGCCGAGACGGCATCGCCCTGGAGGCTGCCAGTCGCTTGGAGTTCGTCCTGCCCGACCACCAGCACACCGTCCGGCAACTGCTCGAGCGCAGGTTCCAGGCGGCCGGGCTACCGCTGAGGGTCGTCGCCGAAGTCGAGTCGGTGCACGTGCTGCGCGAAACCCTGGCCAGCGGACCGGAGGTGACGGTGCTGCCGGCCTCAGCCGCCGCCCGCCTGCTCGGCGGCTCCCCCACCGCTTACCGCAGCGTGCGCCTCGCCGGGGGCCTGCAGGCCACGCTGGCTCTGTGCACTCCCGAAGGGCCGGCACGCTCCGAAGCTGCAGCTGCGGTAGCCGCAACGCTGCAGCGCCTGATGTGGGCAGCACGAGCCGGGCGGGACTGACGAGCGCGACGTCCCCAGCACCGCCGCGACGTGACCGATCCACCCGCACGACGTCGCCGCGGTGCTCGCGGGGACCGCGCGCGGGCGCAGCGACCGGCGACCACCGAGCACACCCCGCTCCGGCACACCCCGGCGTCCCGGGACGCTTCAGCGGCGGACCTCGTGCACGCGCCGCACCCACCGCGCCACGTGCTCGGCCACGAACCGCGGGTCCGTCAACGGCAGCATGTGCCCCTCACCGCGCAGCGTGACCAGCTCCCCGTCGGGCAGCGCACCCACCAGCCGCTGCGCCTCCTCGTCGCCGACCTCCGGGTCGCGGGCACCGTGCAGCACCAGCGCCGGCACGCGCAGCTCGTCGGCGAACCGCTGCCCGTCGCTGCCGACGCTGGCCAGCGCGGTGCGCGCCAGCGCCACCGGCCGGGTGCCCAGGAAGTCGTCACGCACGCGCGCGACCGCCTCCTGCGGGGCGTGGGAGGTGAACGCGACCCGGCGCACCACCCGGTCGGTGAGCGCCTCCACGGGCCGGATGGTGCGGCCGACCACCACGACCCCCTTGAACACCTTCAGCCACCCGGTGCGAAGCACCGCCTCGGCGCGCTCCGGCAGGTGCCGGGCGGGCAGACCCGGCGCCGTCACCGCGGAGGCACCGGAACCGGCGAAGACCGCACCGGCCACCCGCTCACCGCCGCAGTGGTGGGCGTGGGCGGTGATGACGCCGCCGCCCAGGCTGTTGCCGACCACCACGGCACCGCGCCCGTCCGGCACGCAGTCGCGCAGCACCGCGTCCAGGTCCAGCGCCTGCGCACGCATCGAGTAGTCCCCGCTCCTGGCGTCACCGCTCTGCGCGTGCCCGCGCAGGTCGTACGCCACGACCCGGTGCTCACCGGCCAGCAACCCCACCACCCGCTCCCACGAGGACGCGGACAACCCCAGCCCGTGCACGAGGACCACCACCGGAGCCTCCTCCGGTCCCCACGCGTACCGGGCCAGGCGGGTGCCGTCGAAGGACGCCGTGTCGCTCACGCGGTGCTCTCCCCTGCTCGTGCTCACGTCCCGCGGGCGACCTGGAGCGCCCGGCAGCTCAGCACCGGCACCACCACCCGCGGCCCGCCCACGCTAGCCGCGTCCCGCGCTCCCGCCACCCCGGTGCCCGGCCGGCACCCCGGGCAGGACCAGGCAGCGCCCCTCGCCGACGACGCTCACGGCGCCCCCGTCCACCAGCACGGCCCGGCCGTCGCCCAGGGCGTACGTCGTGTGCGCGAACCCCGCCACCGCCTCGCGCACCACGTCCTCGCCGGCGGAGGGGAACCACGGCGAGTCCAGGTGCGGCTGCACCAGGAAGTCCACCAGCCCCAGACCCGTGCCGTCCCCCGGGCGCTCCTGCACGGACCGGCTCAGGCGCAGGTGCGGGCCGGTCACCATGCTGCCCGCGCTGACACCCACGTACACCCGCTCCCGCAACAGCTCCTCCAGCGCTCCCGCCAGGCCGCTGGCGCGCACCTGACGCAGCAGGTGGGTGGTGTCCCCACCCGTCACCGCCAGCACGTCCGCCTCCTCCAGCCGCGCCCGCCACACGGCCGGCTCCAGGGCGGAGACGTCCACGACGTCCACCTGCGCGAACCCCGCGCGCTGGAAGTTCACGTAGTCCGCGATCAACCACCCCTTGTCACCGGGCACCACGTTGGCCGCCGTGGGCACCACGGCCAGCGCCAGCGACGACAGGGGACGGCGCGCCAGGGCGGCCACGGCCGCGCACGACCCCTCGTTCACCAGACCCGCGGAGGTCAGCAGGAGCCTCATGCCCCGAAAGGTAGGGGCCGCGCACCGGCAACGGCACGCGCACCGGCGCTCGCGGGCACCCGCGACCGGGCGGACCGGGGCCTCAGCTCACCGCAGGAGCGTCCTCACGCGGTGAACGTCCAGTGCCACGACTCGCGCGGCACGTTCTCGCTGAACCCGTACTCGTCCGCGTGCTCCCGCATCCACGACAGCGCCCGGCCGCTCAGGTCCAGGTCCAGGCTCAGACCCCAGCCGTGCTCGCTCGTGCCCGGCTTCGCCGCCAGCCCGCCCTGCGAGTACAGGCCCTTGCGGCGCGCCAGGTCGACCTGCTGGTCGTAGGAGCGGTACGAGTCCGTCACCCCGAACGTCACCCCGTCGCGCGCCGCCGCCGCCCGCATGCGCTCGAACGCCTGCGCCGCCGGCGCCCACATGCGGTGCGAACCCACCCCGATGCCGCTCAGCGCAGCGGCCGGCACCTTGCCGTTGCCGTACCCCGCCAGCTCCAGCGGCACCCCGGCGGCGTTGCGGGCGCCCGCGGTCGACGGCGTCCCCGCCACGGCAGCCGCACCGGCGGCACCGGCCGTACCAGTCGTGCCCGCCGCGACCGGCACCCCGGACACCAGACCCCCACCGCCCGCCCGGTCGGCGAGACTGCGCGACAACGCCGACGCGAACGCCACCCCCGACGAACCGTCACCCGACGTCGTCACCGCCGACCCGGCCGACGTGGCACCGGACGCCGCACCCGCGGCACCGGTGCCACCGACCCCCGCAGGCTGCAGGGACCCGATGAGCGCCTGGATCTCCGCGATGCGCGAGACGACACCGCTGATGCCCTCCACCGCCGACCGCCCCCTCCGGCTCCGCGACGGGCACCTCCCGTCCTCCCCGAACGGCTCGACCGCCACGGCCGCCGACTTGAGCCCGACGCCCGCCCCTGGGCCCTCACCCCTGCGCGGGCCGCAGCACCAGCTCCCCCGGCGTCCGCCACGTCCCCGCCGTCGTCGACCACGACGGCAGCCCCGCCGCAGCCGTCCCCGGGCCCGTCCACGCCAGTTCCCACGGCACCGGCCGCGGCGCACCCACCTCCCGCCGCGCGTAGTTCAGCTCCAGCAACGCCCCCAGCACCGGCCCCGCCTGCGCGATCCGCCGCTCCACCAGCGGCTGCAGCACCGCCGGGTCCGAGAACGCGTCCACCACCTCGCACCGGCAGGCGTACGCCAGCGTCCCGATCTCCCCCGGCGCCGCCACCCGCTCGTCCCCCACCAGCACCCCGACGTCCGCACCGATGCGCCGGTACTCCGCCGGCGTCGCGAAGTTGCCGAACACCGGCGGGTACGCCCACGGCAACGGCCACGCCGCTGCAGGCACGCTCACCCCCAACCCCACCGCCGCGGCGACCCCCGCACCCACCAGGGCACCGCGCGCCACCGGACCGCGCGCACGCCTGCCCAGCAGCACCCCCACCCCCAGCACCGCCACCACCGACAGCGCCACCAGCGGCGGCACGTAGTACCACTGGTACGGCGGCACCCCCAGCACGCTGTACACCGCGAAGTACCCGACACCCCCCAGCCCCAGCCCCACCAGCGCACCGGCCCCCACCGGCACCCGCCGCCGCAGCACCGCCACGACCAGCACCCCCAGCACCACCACACCCACCACCGCCGGCACCACCGCCACCAGCACGGTCCCCGGCGTGTTCAACGCGTAGTGCGTCCACAACCCCCGCAGGTACGTGCGCCCCTCCCCGAACGAACGCTGCAACGTCTTGATCACGAACGTGTCCGGGATCGCCGACCCCAGCCACCACCAGCTCACCGCGAACCACGGCAGCGCCACCCCCGCGCACGCCAGCACCGCCACCGGCAACCGCCGCCGCACCCCCGCGCACGCCAGCGCCAGCACCACCACGAACACCACCACGTCCAGGCGCGCCAGCAACCCCGCCCCCGCCGCCACCCCGAACAGCACCGCCCGCCCCGCCACCCCCGCCGCCAGCAACCCGGCGACGCAGGTGAACACCAGCACCACCTCCAACCCCAGCGCCGAGGCCAGGAACGGGTTCAGCAGCACCACCACCAGCGCCAGCGCCGGCCACCCCGCCGACAACCCCCACCGCACCGCCACCCGCTGCAGCCACCAGCCCGCCAGCGCCCCCAGCACCGCGGTCAGCACCCCCAGCGCCAGCACCGGAGAACCACCCACCGGCCGCACCAGCACCGTGAACACCGCCAGCAGCAGCACGTTCAGCGGCGACGTCGCCGCGTTCGACGTCATCCGCGGCGTCAGACCCCAGTGCCCCGACTCCGCCAGGTTCCGCGCGTACGCCAGCGTGATGTACGTGTCGTCGATCAGCCCGTCCGACGCCGCCCAGCTCACCCCCGCACCCAGCAGCGCACCGAACCCCGCCACCACCCACGCCCCGGACCGCGCCGGCACCGCCCCCGGACGCACCGCCCCGGCGCTCGCCGCCGCGCGCCCGGCCGCGGCCGGCATCAGTCCTCCACCGGCACCGGGCGGCGGTCCGCCTCCAGGATCGAACGGGCCCCCACCACCAGCGCCGGATCCGGGCGACCCACCACGTCGGTGTCCTTGCCGTCGTAGTCGAAGCGGTCGAGCACCACCCGCATCGCCTCCAGCCGCGCCCGCTTCTTGTCGTTCGTGCGGACCACCGTCCAGGGCGCGAACGGCGTGTCGGTCCGCTCGAACATCGCCTCCTTCGCCGCCGTGTAGTCGTCCCACCGGTCCAGGCTCGCCACGTCCATCGGACTCAGCTTCCACTGCCGCACCGGGTCGATCTGCCGGATGGCGAACCGCGTCCGCTGCTCCGCCCGCGTCACCGAGAACCAGAACTTCACCAGGTGGACGCCGTCGTCCACGAGCATCCGCTCGAACAGCGGCACCTGGTGCATGAACCGCTCGTACTCCTCGTCCGTGGCGAAGCCCATCACCCGCTCCACCCCCGCCCGCGTGTACCAGGACCGGTCGAACAGCACGATCTCCCCGGCCGCCGGCAGGTGCTGCACGTAGCGCTGGAAGTACCACTGCGTGGACTCGCGGTCAGAGGGCTTCTCCAGCGCCACCACCCGCGCACCCCGCGGGTTCAGGTGCTCGGTGAACCGCTTGATCGTGCCGCCCTTGCCGGCCGCGTCCCGCCCCTCGCACAGGACCACCAGGCGCTCACCGGTGGCCTTCACCCACTTCTGCAGCTTCAGCAGCTCGATCTGCAGCGCGCGCTTGGCCGGGTCGTACTCGGCCCGCGACAACCGCTGCGGGTACGGGTAGTCCTCCCGCCACGTCTCCACCGGGCGCCCGTCGGCCCGCACCAGCACCGGCTCGTCCTCGTCGTCCAGCACTCGCATCCCCGCCGACGTCACCAGGTCGACCACGGCGCTCTCCCCTCCAGGCACTCCCGTCACGGACGCCGCGACGCTACGGCAGGGCCCCGCACCTCGGCACGCCCGAACGGCCCGCCCGACGTCACGACTCCCGCCCGGCACCCTCCACGGCGGCGTCCCACCCCGTCTGCGGCGTGTCGCACCGCTCCCGGAAGACGTACTGCGAGACGAGCTTGCGCTGGCTGCTCGACCAGTCGATCGCGGGCCGGCGCTGCTCCGGGGGCACGTACCCGATGCGGTAGACCGCCATCAGCTCCAGGTCCTCCGGCACGCCCAGCAACGCCGTGATGCGCTCCCACGCCCCCGCGACCTCCATGGGGAACGAGACGAACTGGATGCCCAGCCCCAGCTCCGTCGTGGTCAGCCACACGTTCTCCATCGCCGCCCCCATGCTGAACAGCGAGTAGAACGAGGACAGCTCTCCCGGCCGGTACTCCGAGCGGTCCAGCATCACGCCCATCAGCAGCGGCGAGCCCGCCACGAGCTTGCGGTTCTCCTCCCCCAGCGTCTGCGGCACGCGCAGCGCGTTGATCACCCGCTGACCGCGCCGGGTGAAGACCTGCGACGTGAACGGGCGCAACGGGGCGGGCATCCGGTCGAACAGCATGCCGGAACGCTCCCGCTCCATCTCCTCGGCGCTGAAGCGGAACCAGCGCTTGTAGCGCTCGAAGAAGGTTCCGCTGCCCATCGCCTCCGTCATGCTCTCGCCGCTGATGCGGGCGATCGCGTCGATCGTCTCCCGCGCCTCCACCAGCACGAACCGCCACGGCTGGCTGTTCAGCTGCGACGGTGCCCGCCCGGCCACCTCCACGAGGAGGCGTTGGTGCTCCGCGGAGACCGGATCGGGCAGGAACGGGCCGTTCGTCGTGCGTCGCCGGCGGATCGCCTCGAGCAGCTCCACGGTTCAGCCCTCCACCGGGGTCGCCAGCGCGGCCGCGTAGGCCGGCGCCGCCGCCAGCGCCAGCAGCACGTGTCCCCGCGTCCTCGCCGGCAGCACCGGGATCGCCACCAGCGGCAGCGCCACCGGCAGCAGGCGCCGCAGCGCCCGGTCCCGGCCCGCCGCCAGCTGGACCCCCGCCGCAGCCGTCAGCGCACCCGTCACGACGTACACCGCGTGGTGCACCCAGCGGTGAGCGGAGGTGTCGAGCCGACGGGTGGCGACCGCGGTGCCGAGGGCGCAGTTGACCGCGTAGCTCACGGTGGCCGCGGTGAGGAGGGATCTGGACACGCCGGGCATTCCACCACGCCCCGCCCCACCGACCACTCGACTGTTCTCCTCTCGGTCTTGGTGTCCCCACCTTTTGTTTTTTACTAATTTACCCGTGAGAACCGCATTTTCTCTTGAGTTGAGACTGCAGGAGAAGTAGGGTCGGTCCATGACCGCTCGTGGTGACGACGGCGAGGAGTCCGCTGTGGACTGGGACCCGCCCACGGCCCCGCCGCCGGAGGCCACCGACCCCGTCTCCCTGGAAGCGTGGTTCGTGGGGCTCCCCGCGTCGCACCGGGACGGCCGCGCACCCGCCACCTGGCGGGCCTACGCCGGGGACCTCGCCCACTTCGCCGGCTGGTGCCTCGCCGAGCACCGCCCGGCGCTGCCCTCCGACGGCCCCACCGTCGCCGCGTACCTGGAGGCCCACGCGGAGCTGCTGACCCTGGCCACCCTGCGCCGGCGCCTGGCCGCCATCAGCGTCGCGCACAGCCTCGTCGGGATCGCCCGCCCCACCGCCGCCGACGAGGTGCACGCCGCGTGGACGCGCCTGCGCCGCCGGTACGGCCCCAGCCAGCGGGTCCGGCGCGTGGAGGCGGTGCTCACCCGCACCCTCGGGGACCTCGTCGCCCCCCTGCAGCCCGACTCCGTGATGGACGCGCGCGACCGGGCGCTGCTGGTGATGGGGTTCGCCGGGGCGCTGCGCCGCTCCGAGCTCGCCGCCCTCGACGTCGAGGACGTGACCCGCACCCCCGACGGGTTGCGCGTCGTGGTGCGGGGCCGCCCCGACGCCGCCGACAGCACGCGCAGCGGCGCCCGGCAGGTGGACCTGCCCCACGGCAGCCACCGGGAGACCTGCCCGGTGCGCTCCTGGGAGGCGTGGCTGGAGCTGTCGGGCGTGCGCACGGGAGCGGCGTTCCGCTCCATGACCAAGGGCGGCCGCTCGCTGAAGCCCCGGCGCATGACCGGTGAGGCGGTCGCCGAGGTCGTCAAGCGCCGGGCCGCGGCCGTGGGCATCGACCCGTCCACGGTGGCGGGGCACAGCCTGCGCGCCGGGTTCGTGACCTCGGCGGTGCGCTACGGCGTGCCCGAGCGCTCCATCATGCGCCAGAGCGGGCACCGCTCCCCCGCGTCCCTGGTGGCCTACTCCGAGGGGGCGGTCGTGCCGCAGGAGAACCCCGCCTCCCGCGTCGGCCTGTAGCCGCGAGCGCCCGCGCGGTGCCGCAGCGGTGCCGGACGCGCCGGGGGCCGGCACCGCGG
>NZ_JBBBEM010000031.1:0-11830 GCF_037154035.1 Kineococcus sp. G2
GGGGGCCGGCACCGCGGTGCGGTGCCGGCCCCCGGGTCTCGCGCGAGGGTCAGGGTCGCCGGTCGCCACCGGTCGCACGGGATCCCGTGGCGCTGTGACCGGCGCCGTCCGCGCTGCCCGGGGCGGTGCCGTCCACGGTGCCGTCGGCACCGTCACCGGCGGTGGCGCTGAGCTCGTCCTGCTCGCGGTCGCGCGCCGGGTCGCGCTCCTCGGCCTCCACGTGGGGGGCCGGCTTGCGCAGGCTGAGGACGATGGCGAGCGTCAGCGAGACGATGATGACGCCGAGGCTGAGCCAGGTGGGCACGTGCGGGATGGCGGGGCTGATGATCTCGTGGCCGGCCTGGAAGAACAGCTTCACGCCGATGAAGGCGAGGATGAAGGCCAGCGCCTTGCTGAGCAGGTGGAAGCGCTCCAGGAGGCCGGAGAGCAGGAAGTACAGCGCTCGCAGGCCGAGGATGGCGAAGGCGTTGGACGAGTAGACGATGAACGGGTCGCTGGTGACGGCGAGGACGGCGGGGACGCTGTCGACGGCGAAGAGCAGGTCGGCGGCCTCGATGGCGGCGACGACGGCGAGCAGCGGGGTGCCGAAGCGCTTGCCGGCTTCCTTGATGAAGAACTTCTGGCCGTGGTACTCGTCCTTGAGGGGGATGATCTTCCGCAGGAGGCGGACGCCGAAGTTCTGGCTGGGGTCCATCTCCTCGTCGTCGTCCTTGAGCATCTTCCACGCGGACCACAGCAGGATGGCGCCGAAGACGAAGAGGACGGCGGTGAAGCGCTCGACGATGGCGACGCCGAGGCCGAGGAAGATGCCGCGGAAGACGAGGGCGCCGAAGACGCCGAAGAACAGCACGCGGTGCTGGTACTCGCGGGGCACCTTGAAGTAGCCGAAGATGAGCGCGAAGACGAAGAGGTTGTCGACGGACAGGCTCTTCTCGAGCAGCCACGCCGTCGTGTAGGCGGTGCCGGCGTCGACGCCGTAGACGGCGAAGATGATGCCGCCGAAGACCAGGGCGATGGCGACCCAGACGGCGCTCCAGATCCCTGCTTCCCGGAACCCGATGACGTGGGCGCCGCGGTGGCCCAGCAGGTCGACGAGGAGCATCACCACGATGACCGTGGCGAACGCCCCCCACGCCCACAGGGGCACGTCGAGGTTGAGGTCCACCAACTGCCTCCTAGTTCGGTGCGTGTCGTTCGGTGCGTGTTCGGTGTGCCTCGGCCGCGCCGGGGTGGGCGTGGTGGGCTCCCCCTCCATGGTGCGGGCAGTCGGCGGATTCCGGCGGGTCGGGAGGTGGACGAGCTCTCACCCCCTTCCTTGCCGAGCACCGGCAAGGAAGGGGGTGGCGGGTCACGTCTCGGTGTCGTCGGGCCAGCCGAGGGCGCGGGCGGCGAGGACGGCGGCCTGCAGGGCGAACCGGCCGGCGGCGTCGGTGGGGTCGGCGCCGGTGAGGTCGCGCAGGCGCGTCAGGCGGTAGGTGACGGCGCGCACGGACAGGTGCAGGCGGCGGGCGGTCTCGGTGGCGTTGCCGCCGGCGGCGAGGTACGCCTCGATGGTGCGCAGCTGCGGTTCGGGTCCGCCGCGCACGTGGCGCAGGGGTTCGAGGAGGGTGCGCACGAGGTCGCGGGCGGCGGCGCGGTCGCGCAGGAGGACCTCGTGGACGACGAGGTCGGCGGTGTCGGCGACGGGGTCGCTCCAGCGCAGCCGGCGGGCGAGGTCGAGGGCGCGCCGGGCCTGTTCGTAGGACTGCACGACGGCGCCGCCGCCGGTGCCGGGGCGGCCGACGCCGGCGCGCCAGCCGGTGCGGTCGGGGGGGCCGAGGACGGTGCGCAGCCGCTCGAGGACCTGGCGGACGGCCTCGCGGTCGGGGGCGGCGGAGACGACGACGATGGCGCCGTCCTTGGTGGCGACGAGGGCGTCGGCGTCGGCGGTGCTGCCCTGCAGGCGGCGTTCGAGGGTGGCGAGGAGGGCGGAGCCCTCGGTGTAGGCGGTGCCGGCGCGCACGACGGTGACGGTGTGGGGCGCGGCGAGGTCCAGGCCGTAGCGCTGGGCGCGGGTCACCAGGCCCGGGACGTCGGAGGTCCCGGTGAGCAGGTCGTCGACGAACTCGCGGCGGGCGGACTCCTCGCGGCGCACGAGCTGGCGGCGGGCGAGCTGGTAGCCCTCGGTGAGGGCGGCGACGGCGTCGTCGGAGGCGCGCAGCAGGACCTCCCCGGCGTCGACGACGGCGCCCGGGTCGGCGCCCGCGGCGGCGCCGGCCACGGGGGGCAGGTGCCGCCACAGGCGCCAGGCGGCGGAGAGGTAGAGGTCCAGCAGGGCCCGCAGGGCGACGCCGGCGCCGGCGGCGCGCTCGCCGACGGCGCGGTACCGGGCGGTGCGGTGGGCGGGCAGTCGGCGGCGGTCCAGGACGGCGGTCCAGACGGCGTCGAGGAAGTCGCCGAGGAGGGCGGGGTCGACGCCGCCGGCGTCGTCGGCCGCGGCCGCGGCGACGGCGGCGAGGGTGCCGGGCGGTGGCACGGGTGCGCCCGCGGGGCCGGTCGGGCCGGGGGGGCCGGGTGTCGTTCGGCCGGGGTGCACGGTGCGACTCTGCCAGCTGCGGGGACGGGGCGCGGTGGGGGTGCGCGGCGGGACCGTCGGTAGCCGTGAGTGTGAAAGCAGTCACAAAAGGTGTCCACAGCTTCGTGTCGGTGGTCGAGGTGTCGACACCGCGGGGGGTAGTCTCCCGGCCGGACGGACCTGCACGGGTCCTCCACACCGGTGCGGCAACCGCACCGGGACCCGCCAGGTGCCCGCCGCCGACCGAGTCCGCTCGCTGACCAGACCCGCGCCCCCGACCCCCTGGACGTGCTGATCGTGCTGATGCCCTCCCGCGACGTCGTCGCCCCCTCCCCCGCGGTCCGCCGCACCCCCGGCCCGGTCCGCTCCGGCCGGCGCGCAGGTCGCCCCGTGGCGCTGCTGGCGTTCGCGGCGCTGGGGGCGGGCTGCCTGGTCGCGGGGGTGCCGCAGGGTGCGGCGGTGGCCTCCCCGGTGGGTGCCGTGCAGGCCCCCTCGGCCGAGGAGCTGGCGGCCGCGCGCGAGGCGGCGGAGCGTTCGCGGGCGGCGGCCGACTCGGCGCAGGAGCAGCTGGCGGCGGCTCAGGCCGCGCTGGACGCGCTGGCCGCGCAGGCCGGTGCGGCGCTGGAGCGGTACCAGGCGGCGATGGAGGCGCAGGCCGCCGCGGTGGCCGAGGAGGCCGCGCAGCGCCAGCGGCTGGCCGAGGCCGAGGCCACGCTGGCGGAGGGCAAGAAGGACCTGGGCCAGTGGGCCTCGCAGGCGTACCGCGAGGGCGGGTCGCTGCGGGAGTACTCGAGCCTGGTGACGGCGCTGCAGCAGACCCCGACGGACGAGACGGCCAGCGCGCTGGCGTCCGTCAAGCGCATCGGTGACGGCCGCAGCAGCGCGGTGGACGCCTACCAGGAGGCCCAGCGGGTCCAGGCGGACGCCACCGCGCGCGCGGAGGCGGCGGCCGCCGAGGCGCGCAGGCAGGCGGAGCTGGCGGTGGCCGCCAAGCAGGAGGCCGACGCGCTCGTGACGCGCCAGCGCGACGAGGTCGCCGCGCTGGCGACGCTGCAGCAGACGACGGCGGGTGCGGCGCTGACCGACGAGCAGCGCGCGGCGAACCTGGAGAAGGCGAAGGCCGAGGCGGAGGCGCGCGCGGCCGCAGCGGCGGCGGCGGCGTCGTCGGGCACGTCGGTGTCCGGCGAGCTGGTCGGGCCGGTCGGTGAGTGCACGGGAGCGTCGACGGCCGGGTACGCCAACGGGCTGATCCCGCGCAGCGCGCTGTGCTCGCTGTGGGACGCACCGGGCCACGTGCTGCGCGCTGACGCGGCCGCCGCCTTCAACCGGCTCAGCGAGGCGTTCGCCGCGCAGTTCGGCAAGCCCATCTCGGTGACTGACTCCTACCGCACGCTCGCGGGGCAGATCGACGTGGCGCGGCGCAAGCCGGGCCTGGCGGCGCGGCCGGGCACCAGCCGGCACGGGCTGGGCATCGCGGTGGACCTGGGCGGCGGCATCCAGAGCGCCTCCTCGGCGGAGCACACGTGGATGGACCGCAACGCCGCGCTGTACGGCTGGATCAACCCGGGGTGGGCGCAGAACCGCGGCGGTCAGTTCGAGCCGTGGCACTGGGAGTACGTCGGCTGATGCCGTCCCCGGCGCCCTCCGCGCGGGTGCCCTCGGCGCGCGCGGGTGCGGTGCCGAGGCCACCGGCGCGCCACCCGTTCTGCGAGCACCCCGGCCCGCTGGCGGTGGCGCACCGCGGGTTCGCCCCCCGCGGTGGGGAGAACACGACGGCGGCGTTCGCGGCCGCGGTGCGGCTGGGCTTCCGGTACCTGGAGACGGACGTGCGCGCCACGGCGGACGGGCGGCTGGTGGCCTTCCACGACGAGCGCCTGGACCGCGTCAGCGACGTGTCCGGGCGGCTGGCGCAGCTGCCGTGGTCCGTGGTGCGCCGCGCGCGCGTGGCCGGCGGAGAGGGCGTGCCGCTGCTGGAGGACGTGCTCGCCTCCTTCCCCGCCGCGCGCTTCAACGTGGACGTCAAGACGCCCGCCGCCCTGGAGGGTCTCGGGGAGGTGCTGCGCCGCACCGGCGCGCACGGCCGGGTGCTGCTGACCTCGTTCGGTGAGCGGCGCCGGCGCGCAGCGCTGGCGGAGGCGGGGCGGGACGCGGCCGGGGTGGTGCCGGCGACCTCCGCGAGCCTGCCGCTGACGACGGCGGCGCTGGCCGGGGTCCGCGCGCGCCGCGCCGCGCTGGTGCGGGCGGCCCTCGCCGGCGTGGACGCGGTGCAGGTGCCGGTGCGCCACCGCGGGGTGGTGGTCGTCTCGGAGGCGTTCGTGGACGCGGTGCACCGGGCGGGCGCGCAGGTGCACGTGTGGACGGTGGACGAGGCGGTGCAGATGCACGCGCTGCTGGACCTGGGCGTGGACGGGCTGATCACGGACCGGGCGGACGTGCTGCGCGAGGTGCTGCTGGCGCGCGGGCAGTGGGTGCCCGCGTGAGCGGTCCCGCCCCCGGCCCGCCGTCCCCGGCGGCCGTGTCGGCGCCTGCGCCGCTGCGGCGGGTGCGGCGCAGCTGGTACGTGTACGACTGGGCGAACTCGGCGTACGTGACGACGACGCAGACGGTGCTGTTCGCGCCGTACCTGACGGTGCTGGCGCGCCGGGCGGCGTGCGGGCCGGTCACCGAGGGCTGCACGCGCACCCTGTCGGTGCTGGGCGTGCAGGTGGCCCCCGGCTCGTTGGCGCTGTACACGACGACGGTGGCCACGCTGCTGTCGGCGCTGCTGCTGCCGTTCGCCGGGGCGCTGGCGGACCGGGTGCGCCGCCGCAACCGGTTGCTGGGTGCGTTCGCGTGGCCCGGTGCCGCGGCGGGCACCGCGATGGTGGCCCTGGGCGGGGACCGGTGGGAGCTGGGGGTGCTGCTGGCGGTGGTGGCGACGCTGTCGCTGACGGCCTCCAGCGTGGTCAACGACGCCCTGCTGTGCGACGTGGCTGCCCCCGCGGAGCGTGACGCGGTCTCCTCGCGCGGGTGGGCGGCCGGTTACCTGGCGGGTTTCCTGCTGCTGGGGGCGAACCTGGCGGTGGTGTCCTCCCCGGGCGCGCTGGGCCTGGACGACGAGGGGGCGGTGCGCGTGTCCCTGGCGTCGGCGGGCCTGTGGTGGGGGGTGTTCACGCTCGTGCCGGTGCTGGGGTTGCGGCACCTGCCTGCGCGGGCCGTGCCGGTGGACGGGGCCGCTCGCACCGGCGGCGGGCGCGCCGGTGCGGTGGTGGCGCCGCTGCGGCAGCTGGTGCGCACGTTGCGGGGCCTGCGCGGCTACCCGCAGGCGCTGCGCTTCCTGCTGGCGTACTGGGTGTTCAACGACGGCATCCAGACGGTGGTGGCGGCGGCGAGCGTGTACGGGCAGGAGCAGCTCGGCTTCGGCTCGGCGCAGCTGATCACGACGGTGCTCATCGTGCAGGGCGTGGCGTTCGGCGGGGCGCTCGCGTTCGGCTGGGCGGCGCGGCGGGTGGGCGCCCAGCGCGCCGTGCTGGGCGGCCTGGGGTTGTGGGTGGTGGTCGTGCTGGCGGCGTTCGCGGTGCCGCGCGGGGCGTTCGGGGCGTGGCTGGCGCTGGCGGTGCTCATCGGGCTGGTCCTGGGCGGTACGCAGGCGCTGGCCCGCTCGATGTTCAGCCGGCTGGTGCCCGTGGGCGCCGAGGCGGAGTACTTCGCCCTGTACCAGGCGGGTGAGCGCGGTACGAGCTGGCTGGGCACGCTGGTGTTCGGGCTGGTCGCGCAGCTGACGGGCTCGTACCGGCCGGCGCTGGTGGCGCTGCTGGCGTTCTTCGTGGTGGGTGCGTGGCTGCTGGCCCGGGTGGACGTGGCCGCGGGGGCCCGGCAGGCCGGTCAGGTCGAGCCGGTCGTGGCGGTGGCACCGCGCTGAGGGGGTGACCTCGCGCTACGTGCGGCCACAACTACATCACCTTCAGTCACCTTCTCGCTCCGCTGCGCACACGACCTCCACACGTTCGCCGACTCCCCACCGGAACAGGCACCCCTCGTGCGGCGTTCTACCCGGCGAGTCCCCTTCCCCCCGGGTCCGCGGGAGGGCAGGGAACCGTACGTGGGGAGGTCACATGAGCGAGCGCAACCTGCGGGGGTCCCGGCTCGGGGCCGCCAGCCTCGAGAGCGAGTCCGGCGTCGAACTGGCCGAGCGCCAGCAGATCAGCTACCACTGCCCCAACGGCCACACCACCGTGGTGCCCATGTCGCTGGAAGCCGACGTGCCCGCGCTGTGGGAGTGCCGTTGCGGGGCGGAGGCGCTGCGCACCGACACCGAAGCCCCCGAGAAGAAGAACGGCAAGCCCGCGCGCACGCACTGGGACATGCTCCTGGAGCGGCGCACCATCGCCGAGCTGGAGGTCCTGCTGGACGAGCGCCTGGAGCTGCTGCGCAGCCGGGAGCTCATCAAGCGCAGCGCCTGATCAGCGCACCGGCGAGACGGGGCCGGCCCACCGCGACGGTGGGCCGGCCCCGCTGCGTTTCCGGGGGGGTGCCGCACCGGCCGGGCTCACCCGCCGCGGTGGCGGCGCTGCCACCCGCCGGGCACGTCGTGACCGTCGTCGACGAGCTCGCCCTCGACGACCTCGCCGTCCACGGAGCCCTCCTGCACCACCTCGCCCTGCACCACGGGCCCGTGCGGCCCGTAGCGCCCCGTGCCCGGGTGCGCGCCCGGGACGGCGTCCGGGTCCAGCCCCGCCCGGCGCAGCGCACGGCGCACCCGCGAGCGCACCAGGCGCACAGCGAGCCGGCGCAGCAGCGCCCGGGTCGGCGGCAGCAGGCACACCAGCGCCAGGACGTCGCTGAGCACCCCCGGCAGCACCAGCAGCGCTCCCCCGGCCCCCACCAGGACGGCGTCACCCATCCGGCCCGCGTCCGGAGCACCGGCGACCGCACCGGGGAAGGCGCCCGGCAGGGGCTGGGCGGCGGTGCGCAGCGCCCCCAGCGCGCGCCGGCCGGCGCGGCGCAGCACCAGCGCGCCCGCGAGGGTCTCCACCAGCAGCAGCGCCAGCACACCGGCCCCCGTGATCAGGTGCGACAGCTGCGCCAGCAGCCACACCTCCACCGCCAGCAGCACCAGCACGCCCAGCAGCACCGCGAGGACCCGGTGGTGCGCTCGCCGCCCGGCCGCGCGCGCTCCGGGGTGAGCGCCGGGCCGGGGACCGGGCTGGGAGCCGGGTCCCACGGGCAGGTTCACAGCGTCACCGGGCTGCCGGCGCGCCGGGCGGTGGACGCGCCGCCACCGGTGCCCGCGCGACCGCCCCGCCCGCGCGCCGGTCGCGGACCGCGCCGCGCGGTCAGCAGCAACAGCGCTCCCGCGGCGCTGAGCCCCAGCTCCGGTGCGGCGCCCAGGCGGGTGGCGAGCGTCTGCGTCGATCGCAGCACCACGTCGCCCTGCAGGACGGCGGTGGTGAACAGCTCGGTCTCCTGGTGCGCGGTGCCGTCGGGGGTGATCAGCGCGCTGACGCCCACGGTCGAGATCTGCACCACCGCGCGCCCGGACTCCACCGCCCGCAACCGCGACATCGCCAGCTGCTGCACCGCCTCGTCGGAGTAGCCGAAGGTGGCGTTGTTCGTCTGCACCACCAGGAACCGGGCCCCGGCGCGCACCGCGTCGCGGACCGTGTCGTCGAAGGCGACCTCGAAGCAGATGACGTCGCCCACTGGCACCGTGCGCCCGTCGGCCAGCGGCACCCGCAGCACTCCCACGGAGTCGCCGTGCACGAAGTCGCGGGTGACCAGGTCCACCTTGTCGGTGAACGTCCGGAAGAACGAGCGGTACGGCACGTACTCGCCGAAGGGCGCCGGGCGCTGCTTGACGTAGTGGCGGCCCGGGTCGGTCATGGCTCCGTCGAGGCCGTCCTCGGGCGTGGCGAGCAGGCCGGTGTTGGACACGAAGCGGCCGGGGCCGTCGACGACCGCGCCCACCAGCACCGGGGCGTCCACGGCCTGCACGGTGCCCTCGATGACGCGCTCGGCGTCGGCGTTGCCGTAGGGGTCGATGTCGCTGGAGTTCTCCGGCCACAGCACCAGGTCCGGCTGGGGCGCCTCGCCCGCGGCGACCTGCTCGGCCAGCGCCCGCGTCGCGCGGGCGTGGTTGTCCAGCACGGCGCGGCGCTCGGCGTTGAAGTCCAGGCCGGCTTCCGGGGTGTTGCCCTGCACGGCGGCGACCCGGACGGTGCCGTCCTCGGCGGCGGTGGGCCGCGGCACGAGCGCACCGGCGGCGGTGACGGCGGCGGCGGCCAGCACCGCGGCGGCCGCGGGCAGCACCCGCGGGGTGCCGCGCACCGCGCCGGGCGGGGCCGGCAGGCGCAGCAGGGCGCGCACGCCCGCGGCCAGCAGGGCACCGGCCAGGGCGACGGCGAAGGTGACCAGGGCGGTACCGCCCAGGGCGGCCAGCGCCACGGTGGGGGCGTCGGCCTGGGAGAACGCCAGCCGGCCCCACGGGAAGCCCTCGAACGGCACCCGCGCCCGCAGCGCCTCCACGCCCACCCAGCCGCAGGCCACGGCCAGCGGGCCCAGGTGCGCCCGGGCGCGCTGCAGGCGCGGCAGCAGCGCCCCCAGGAGGGCGTAGAACGCCGCGCACGCCGTGGCCAGGGCCGTCCAGGGCAGCAGCCCGACGTAGGTGCCGCTCCAGGCCAGGTGCGGCACCAGGAACGCCCACCCGAACAGCAACCCCGCCAGCGCGCCGCGACGCGCCCGCACGCCACCGGTGGCCAGCGCCAGCAGCGCCACGCCCACCGGGGCGCTCCACCACCAGCCGGCGGCGCTCAGCGCACCGGGGAAGGCCGCCCACACGGCCAGGCCGCCGATCACCGCCAGCAGCGCCGACACCAGCGGGGCGGGGCTCGGCGACGGGGTGCTCACCGGGGTGGGGCGCGGGATGCGGGGCACCGCTCGAGGGTACGCGTCCGCGCGCACGACCGGGTCGCACCCGGTTCGCACCGGGTCCCCCCGGTCGGCGCGGTCGGCGCGGACGCGCTCGGGTCGGCGAACAGGTCGGGCCCGCCGCGCCCCTCGTGCCGCCGTGCACCCCGTCGGCTACGAGGTGCACGCCGTTGTCTAAGGGCGCGCGGACCCGACCCCGCCCACTCCGGCCGGTCGGCCGGCACCCGCCGTCGCAGGTGGTGCGGCTGCGGCGGCGCGTGGTCGGCCGGACCGGCCGGCTTCCCCGTCGTGGGCTGCCTTGATGAAGCTACTCGGACACGCTGCGCTGTCAACCTGGCCCTGACCTGCGACGACGCCCGTCTGCGCAGGTCAGGGCACCGTCGAGCGCCGCCGATCCGCACCCGGCCGCGGCGTGTCGGGCGCCCGGCGCGCTCGTGTCCGGTGCGTGGCCGCCGTGCGGCGCGCACCCGCCGAGGACCCCGCTGGGACCCCGCTGGGACCCCGGTGGCGGGCTCGTCAGCGGCTCAGGGCGTCGTGCACCAGCACGCCGTCGACCGCCGTGCGCAGGCAGCGGGGGGCGGGTGCGCCCGGGGAGAGGTCCGGCAGGCCCGGGGTGCCCGAACGGGCGTCGGTGCTCCAGCCGGACAGGCGCCGGTCCGGTGCCTGCACGATCAGGTCCCCGGCCGACCACACCGCGTAGGTCGCCGGCGCACCCGGGCGCAGCACTCCCGGGTGCGCGCGCCCGGCCAGGCGGTGCCCGCCGCGCGTGTGGGCCAGGAACGCCGCCCGCACCGACACCGCGTGCTCCTCGCGGTGCGGGAAGGCGGCGGCGCGCACCGCCCCCCACGGATCGAACGGGGTCACCGGCGTGTCCGACCCCAGCGCGAGCGGCACCCCGGCCGCGGCCATCGCCGCGAAGGGGTGCAGCGCCGCGGCGCGCGCCGGGCCCAGCCGGCGCTCGTACAGACCGCCCGGCCCGCCCCAGGCCGCGTCGAACGCGGGCTGGGCCGAGACGCCCACCCCCAGGGCCGCCAGCACGGCGACCACGTCGGCACCGGCGGCCACGGCGTGCTCCACGCGGTGCCCGCGCGCGGCGACCGCAGCCGCCCCCAGCTCGTCGGCGACCGCCCGCAGCGCTCCGGCCAGCAGGTCCAGGGCGGCGTCGCCGATGGCGTGGAAGGCGGCCTGCGCACCGGCGGCCGTGCACGCCCGCAGGTGCGCGCGCACCGCGTCCGCGTCCAGGTGCAGGCTGCCGCGGGTGCCGGGGGCGTCGGCGTAGTCCTGGCTCAGGGCGGCGGTGCGCGAGCCCAGGGAGCCGTCGACGGACAGGTCCCCGCCCAGGCCGGCCAGCACCACGCCGTCGGCGGCGAACGCGTCCAGCACGGCCCGGGCCTCGTCGGCGTCGGTGACGGCCTGCGCGTGGTACGGCACCACCTCCGGCAGCGGCTCGCGGCCGGCGGCGCGGTCAGCGGGTACGCCGGTGCCGGCCAGCGCCACCAGGGCGGCCAGGTCCCCCGGTGGCCCGAACGCGGCCGCGGACATCTCGTGCACGGTGCCGATGCCGGCGGCGGCTGCCGCGCGCAGGGCGGTGCGACGGGCGGCGTCGGCCGCTGCGGGGCTCAGCGCCGCCCAGCGGGCCGCCAGCGCCGTCTGGTGCTGCGCACCGCGCACCAGCGCGTCCTGCCCGTCCCCGGTGCCGGCCGCGGGCAGACCCGCGCGCGCGGCGAGCCCGGTGGAGACCAGGGCGCTGTGCCCGTCGGTGCGCGACAGGTGCACGGGGGCGCCGCCGGCGGCCGCGTCGAGCTGGGCGCGGGTGGGCAGGTCGGGGACGGCCCACCGGCTCTCGTCCCAGCCGGCGCCGGTGACGAGCTCCCCGGGCCGGGCGCGCGCCGCGGCGGCCACCGCGCTCAGCACGTCGTCCGCCGATCGCGCCGCGGACAGGTCCACCCCGGCGGTGCGCAGGCCCGTCTCGGTCAGGTGCACGTGGGCGTCGACGAAGGCCGGGGTCACGAGCGCGCCGTCGAGCTCGACGACCTCCTCGTCCCCCCGCGTCCAGGCACCGGCCGCCTCGTCGGGTCCCACCCAGGCGACGGTGCCGCCCTCGACGAGCATGGCGGTGGCGAAGGGGTCCGCGGGGCTGTAGACGGCGCCGCCGCGGTACAGCCGCCGGGCGCCGTGTTCGGGAGCGTGCACCTGCGCAGACTAGGGAGAGCGGCCGGGGGTTGGTGCTCCAGGTTCCCCCGTTCCGCAGCACCTCGAAGTGATTTGAGGTTTTTTACCCTCGATAAGCAGAAGTTACATTGACATCTGAGGTTCACCCGGTCGTGGGGGGGGGGGGGGGGGGGGGGGGGGGGGGGGGGGGGGGGGGGG